>SVEW01000011.1 GCA_015057205.1 Lachnospiraceae bacterium
CGCATCCATGTAATCGTTGTCAAAAGTAGAATTCGTGCCTTCCGGAACAATAACCTTAAATCCCTTTTCAAAAGCAGATTTTATGGTTGCATCTATACAGAAATTTGTCTGCAGCCCTACAATCATCAGTCTCTTATCTTCCTGATGCTGCAAGTACTCGGCTAACTCCTTATTGCCAAAGCAACTGCAGATTGTCTTAACAAAAACTTTGTCCGACTTCTTTGGTGCAACCTGCTCCGCAATTTCAAAGTCCTCATCTCCAACAGAGAACCCGGTTCCCGGGCCGTCATCATGCTGGACGTAAATTATTTCCACATTATTCTCCCGTGCTGCTGAAATAATTGCTTTTGTTTTCTTTATAAAAGATTCAAAATGGAATAACCGGTTATCGGTAATTCCTTTTTGGATGTCGATTACTAATAAAATCATGTTTCGTTTCCGCCTTTCATATTCATCCTCTGCATTTCATAAATCCACAGCATCCGATTTCCGACATTTCCGAAAAGCCCATGGATTTGTAGAACGCCACAGTTTTAGGCGTATTGTCAGTTGCCAGCTCAATCTGGCGAACATTGCTATATCGCTCCAGGACCGCCTTCAGCAAAGCAGTTCCGATTCCCTGTCTTTGTTTATCCGGAAAAACAAGAATGTCTTGTACAAAAACGATTGTTGCTCCATCACCAACAGCCCTTATAATACCGAGAAGTTCTTCCCCTTCGTAGGCCGCTAAAGTCAGCATGGAATTCTTATATCCTTCTTGTAAAACAGACATGTTCTCCGTATATGCAGTCCAGCCCACCGCCGTGTAAAGGCGACGTATTTCCTCTTCATTATATTTTGTATATTCTCTAATTTCCATCCCTTTTTCTCCTTATCATCTCAAGATACGGCATTTCCTCAAAACTATTTTTACCATATGTTTTCATTGCTCTTTCGTTTTCTCTCTCCACTTCCAATCGGTTTATGGAATCCGGATATTGCTCTTTTAACCACTGGAAAAATTCTGTGGCAATTCCGCTTCCCCTCAATTCTTCTTCAAGGTAGATATCTTCTATCCAGATACAATGCCTGCCAAATTCCGTACTAAAACTATGTGCAATCATGGCATATCCCTTTACTTTTCTATCTTCGTCGAGAAAAACAAAGCCTTCCAAATATGGAGAGTCCGATATGCATTCCTCTACATTACTTTCATAAATTTCCTCTGAGCCATCCGTCATTACCGCGTCAGAATGGTAAAACTTTCGCATCATTTCAATTACATAAGGTTTATCTTCCGCTGTCATTTTTCTCATTCGCTTTTTTCCTCCGCGTAGCGTTCTTTTCCCCACCAGTTCGGCATCAACTCTTTTAACGTAATGGTCTGTCTTTTTTCAAAATCCACCATAATCTCCATATCTTCATTTTCTTCATTAAACTGATAAAGAAATTCCCGACATGCTCCGCAGGGACCGCTACCGCCACCGGCAGGTGCGCTATCCCGGAATGCAATAAGCCGTTTTATCTTTGTCTGCCCGCTGTTTACATACATATTCAATGCAGCAACACGTTCTGCGCACAGATTCATAACACCGCTGCAACTCTCTATGCAGAATCCCACAAATATCTCACCATTCTCGGCCTCTAAGGCACAAACTACGTTGTGCGCATAAACAAAAGGCGTAACTTCCTCCGGATGATACTGCTCTTTTGCTTTTTCATACATTTTTTCCCAGATGTCCATCAATAAATGCCTCCCATTCAAACGCCCAGACCCCGGTTCCGGTTTCCGGATCATATTTTCTATAGTCCATTTACTACTTACCCTCCATAGTGTCAGCCATCTTCTGTACTTCTATGGTTTTGGCTTGTCATCCTTTTTATGAAATTTCCAAATCCGTAAGCCAGTTTTGATTTTCCACCCGCTTTGGCTGACACGCTCAAACATGATTATTCATTTTCTGAAAGCCAAAGTGAGTAACCCCTTGATTATGGCTGACGTCATATGCACTTCCAAAGAAAAATCTCTCCACGAAAAGCTCCTTTCCATCAGCCAAACAACGCTATTCTTCAACCTTGGCCTTCGCATTTGGGAATTTCATATTTTTTGCTGTCAGCCTAAATCACTCATTTTCGGTTGTTGGCTTGCACTTTTAGGACTTTCATAAAATCAACGACAAGCCAAATGAATGAGATTCTACAATATGGCTGACAAAAAATACAAACTCATACTTTCTCGGCGCTTCACTCGGCAATCACGCTGCAAAACTCCCGAATTTTCGCCTCCTGAAGAATCCCTTCCACATCTGCGCCTACCATATCCAATCCCGTGGCTTTCAAAAGCTTCACCTCGGGGATGCCGTAGAAATTCTGCGCCAATGCTTTCACATAGCCAAAACCGAATTCTTCCGGAAAAAAATCTCCTCCGGCGGTTGTAACATAATAAAGCTTCTTTGCCTTGCACATGCCTTCCGGAATTCCCTGCTCGTTATAGCGAAAGGTTACACCGACCACGTTAACCAACTCCAAATACTGTTTTAAAATTGCGGGGAAAGAAAGATCCCAGAAAGGTGCCGCAATCACTATGGTATCTGCCTCTGCGAACTGTCTGGCATAGGCAACGGTTTCTTCAGCCAGCCCGTCCCGTTTTGCCAAAAACGCCTCATCAACCGTAGGCAGTTTTTCCTCCGGCAGCGCCAGGTGCGTCACCTCGCCCTCCAGCTTTGTCAAAAGATATTCTGCCAGTTTCTTCGTCCGTGACTCCTTACGGACACATGCATCCACAAAAAGAATCATTTTACCTACCTCCATTTTACTTATAAAAAACCGAAATCAATTCCTTCAATTCATGGGCATCCAAACCATGAACAATCTCTATCCCCTCAGGAACCAAGTCCCAAAACTGCTGCCAATAAAGGCCTTCTCGTTTGGATGCCTCGTTTTGTTCTAGTGGCATTCCGGTTTCCTTTGCCGTTTTAATAATATCTCTGGAAACCTGCTCCATAGAATCCGTCCAGACTTTTCGTCTCCGGAAAATCCGATCGGGATGAGCAAGCACATCAAAGTACCCCGACTTCATTCCAAGACAGGTCGCCTGCCCCAGCCACTGAAACTCTTCTGCCTCACGCCGTTTAGCATCCCATGAGATTGTATACACGCCCGGCTCCACTTCTGCCAAATGCTGTCCCAAAAGCAACAGTTCAATGCGCTCATCATCTTTCAATGCTTGATAATAGCCGCTTTTATCATAAAAGGGATAATACTCTGCCTCAAGTCCCACATGCACATTTATTTGTGATGCATAGATTTCCTTCAGAGAAAGTATGGAATTCAAATAATCTTCCAGCTGTTTATAGGGCATACAATGCTTAAAATCCCTATCCGGAAAAGGCGCGTGATCCGTAAACCAAATATCCGTCGCTCCAAATGTAATCGCTTTTTTAACATATGCCTCATCCGGTATTTCCTCAGCATGTCTGCATCGATATGTATGTACATGAAATAATTCCTTTTTACACTGCATTTCTAATCTTCCTCACTCCCAAAAATACTAGCGTGCCACAACCAAGCCCTGCAAAAACCACAATACCGCCAATAAGATAAATTCTGTCCTTCTTAATCAGGTCATCTTTCGACGAAATATTTTCAAAAGCAGGCACGGTATCAACGCTGTCATCTCTAACCAGCTTGTTTCCCTTCTGCTTCCCGATAATTGCAACATTTTTGCAATCGGAAAAATCCCGATATTTGTAATACACACGACTTCCCCCAACCTGGTTTCTGTATTTTCTTATATACGCTTTTAACGTATTACCATCTTCCCCATAGTCTTCAAAATAAACAGGGTCGATATCCGATATATAAACCCTACTTCCATTTGAGAGGCTCCCCCATTCCACAATCTGATTTTCCGCATAGCATTGCATCTCTTTTGCATCCAAATCACTCTTGTGGACATCTACCAGCCTTCCGACCGAAACCAATAAATCGCCACTAATCTCATACTCCGTGCCCTTTAATTTGCCAAAAAGATTCTGCTGGTACTCCCGCTCCCACTTGAATTTTCCATCAGCAACCTCTTTCAACTTTTCCCCAAATCGCACAACGCCAAGATACGGAAAATGAAATCCGAACTCCTCATCATATGTCCCTTCGAAGTCATTCAGGTTTTTCACAAATACAATTACTGTTTTGCCCTCGTTTGCCGAATCAATCTTCCCATCTGTGACAAAAGGAGCTTCCTTTAGCTTTTTTTCTGTAGCCGGCCTCCCCACAATCGCCATAATCGCTACGACTATAAAAAAAGCACCAATCGCTACCATAATACCCCCGACTATTTTATCCCGCATAGCTTACCTCCATACTATAAAACCTCTGTTTCAAGAATTTTCACACCTAACTCGAATGCCAGAAACATAATCTTTGTTTTCTCATCCAGTTGCACTTCCCCTGCTAAGGATCTGGGCTGCCAGCTGGAATGGTCCAAATTGTCTGCCGCATAGAAAAACTGAAAAAACTCCGTTCCTCGAAAATCGCAAACCGCCTGCATTCCGGCACACTCCATCTCAACACAAATGGCTCCCTGTTCTTTTCTACGATTTACACGCTCCCTGGTTTCACGATAGATTGCATCCGTTGTCCAGGTAATACCTTCTACATAAGGGTAGCCACATTCTTTCAGCACTTCCTTAAATTCCGGTATGTATTTCGTATTCACCTCAATCGTATCCGATGGTGGCGCATAATGATAACTTGTGCCTTCATCCCGTATTGCCTTCGTTGGAATAATGATACCGCAAGATTCAATGGACTTATCCAACACCCCACAGGTTCCAAGAATAATGAGACGCTTGCTTCCCATTGCCATTAACTCTTCGTAATTTCCTACACAAATGGGTTCCCCAACAAATGAATGAAACAGCGCGAACCGCTTCCCCTTGTACTCCACCTCGTAAACCGGAATGAGCCCGGTGGAAGAATGAAGTTCTCCAATCTGTTTTGCATCCGGAAACGTGGCAAGAACTGCATCGAATAATTTCCATGAAAAACAGGAAATCGTGACCTCCGGAAAATTCTCGATAGGCTCTACCACCCTCTCCGGATTAATGACCGCATTACGTTCTGATTCAAATTCTTCTAAAAGCATATTTTTCCCTCTTTCTTCTCTTTAGTCTATAATATTTTGACATTCTAACAAATCAAGCATAAATTGTCAAGAATAGTCGAAATATTTTCACCAACGCTTGGCAAAACCGATAAGATTCATTTCAAAAATCACAGGCAAAAAAGCCCACCGGAGGCTTGCAAGTTCTCCAATGAGCTTTCTACGTACTTTACACGTTTATAAAGTTCCTAATTCTTTCCATACGTTTTTGCTGCCAAAAACAAAACCTTCGGTTCCTCTACTTTCTACAATATTCCTCGATAGCCCGGCAGGTAAACGCCCCTGTTCCCTCGCCACCGGCTTTATCAATGTTCTGGGTAAATTCGCCGCCTGCAGCGTACATTTTACCCAGTCCCAAAAGAATTTCGTCCGTACAATTATAAAAATGTTTCGTAATATAGGCCTGTAATTCCTTTACCAACGCCTGCACTTCCGGTGCCGAAGCTTCTTGCTCCTTCAGATTTCCAAACTCCCGGAAAATCTTCATGAAATCGCTCATTACGTTCTTTTCATCGTTTTTGGACCAGCTCTTACTCTTCTCGGAAAACTCCTGATAAGCTTCCGTCGTTCCCCACTCTTCTTTTGCCCGCTTTGCGTAGTCCTCTAATTTCTTTGAATCAAATGCTGAAAAATCCATCCGAATCTCTCCTCTCTTGCTTATAGTTTTTGCAAAGCGAATGAGATTTTCAATATGTTCCTTTTTTAATTCCAAAAGCGTAATCTGTTGCTTTACCGCTTTTTCTTTATCAAAGTCCGGCCGATTTATAATTTCTTTGATGTCTTTTAGCGGGAACTCCAGCTCTCGAAACAGAAGGATTTGCTGTAGCTTCTCCAGCTCTGCATCCCCATACAATCGATAGCCCGCTTCCGTGTAATTCATGGGCTTAAGCAACTCTATTTTGTCATAATATTGCAGGGTTCGCACACTCACCCCCGTCAGTTTACTGACTTCATTGACTGTCATCATACGCCTCTCTCCATTCGCTTATGAGATAACTATAAACTATGACGTAACGTCAGAGTCAAGGGATAATTTTTACTTTTTTGCACAGGTTGCCCAAAAGCTTGGAATGCCCAGTTCGTGCAGCCTTCCTTCCCCATTGGTATCTTCATATACGCTCGACAGCTGAAAACACGCTTCCAGCTGACCACCAATTTGTTCTTCCAGCGTATGGGAAAACTGTATGCCACAGTCCTCATCCTCCAACTGCTTCCTCTGCTCCGGATTCTTCAGCGGATTAAAAGGCAGACTGTTTACAATTTCTTTTTCCGCCTCATCTACCAGATAATTCACGCCATTATCCAAGCCTGCAAGCAAACGCCCTCCCTTTTTCAAAATGCGATAGCATTCCTTCCAGATTGGTTTTACTTCCTCCACATAGCAGTTGGAAACCGGATGAAATATCAAATCGAATTCTTCATTATCGAAAGGCAGCGGCTTTGTCATATCTCCTTGAATAATGCGGATTTCATAACCTTCCCGCTGTGCAACCATTTTCTCGCTTTCAATCTGCCTACTGGAATAATCCAGCACCGTGCACTCTGCTCCCAATGCTGCAAAAATCGGCATCTGCTGTCCACCGCCGCTGGCAAGTCCCAGCACCTTTTTGCCTTTCAGCTCCCCAAACCATTCCTTCGGCACCGGCTTCGTAGGTGTCAAAAGTATTTCCCACTCGCCGCATTTCGCTTTTTCATATATCTCATGGGAGACAGGAATTCCCCACTCCCAACCTTCTTCAATCCACCGGTCAATGGTGGATGCGTTAATGTCCTGATAATTCTGATTCATGTTTTGTGCCTCCTAATCTCTATCCTAGCTGCAAAATCGCAATCACTTCCTCGCCATCCATATCCCCATTTTCCTTAAACCCAAAGGATTCATACAGTTTCTTTGCTACCGTGTTTTCCGGTTCATAGGATAACCAGCAATACTTTGCCTTTCCGCAGGGACAGGTCTTGATAAAATCAAGTGCCAGTTCCAGTG
Organism: Lachnospiraceae bacterium; assembly: GCA_015057205.1. Lineage (GTDB taxonomy): Bacteria > Bacillota > Clostridia > Lachnospirales > Lachnospiraceae > XBB1006. The sequence goes on from SVEW01000011.1 coordinate 7,128, forward strand.
CTTTTCGTCCATAGCCTTTCCCCTGATACTTCTTATCAATCATAAGCCGCCAAAAATTGTAATTGTTCTCTGCAATCTTTGGTGCATCCTCCCAATAATCATCAGAATCGTAGCCAATCATCAAAAATCCAACCAGCTGCTCATCCTCATATATTCCAAACGGAAAGGCATATCCATTTGCAGTAATCGCCGTATATGCCTCAATAATACTTATCTCATTACTGGCAACAAACTCTTTCTGGGATTCGTTTACTTCCAATTCCAGAATATCCCAGACATTTTTGCCGGTTACTTTTTCCAGATGTAACATTTTCTCCTCCTCATCCCTAGTTCTCTCCAATAGGTGTTCCTACTTCAATCAAATTTCCATCCAAATCATAGAAGCGAACCACCTTCTGTCCCCAGCTATGGGTCATCAGCCGGTTCACGTACTGAATATCAGGATACAGCTCTTCCAGCTTCTTAACAAAGCCCTCAATATCCTTTTCTTCAAAATACAATTCGCAGGCATTACTTTCCGGCAGAATTTCCCGTCCCAGAAATTGTTTCCAGATTTTTTCATCCTGCAATACCAATCCTTCCGTCAAAATCATATTGCCATCGTTATCAAGAATCATGTCCAAACCAAACAGGTCATGATAAAATTTCCTGGATTTCTCAATGTCCTTTACAACGATTAAAACATTTCTTAAGCGCATTCTTCATACCACTCCTTCAACCAGCTTCGTATATACTCTTTGTACTCTTCTTCATTGGATTGAAACTGCAAAAAATAAACATAGCACTGTGCCATATAATAAAAAACCGCTTCCCGGTCATATTCTCCAACTTTCGCATAGCCTTGCAGAAAAACTTCCGCTTCTTCCCGTTTTTTCAAAAACTTCTGTCCCGGGCGTCTAAAAATTGCCCAGGCAATGTCAAAGTCACGATTCCCATATCCTGCCAACTCAAAATCCAAAATGGCGCTGATATGACCATTCTCCCACAGTACGTTGGCATAGTGGAAGTCTCCGTGGCAAAAGCAGGTCACCGGATTTTCCGGTGCTTTTGCAAACAGCGGTTTCAAATATTCCAGTTCTGATTTTTCAAGCATTTCCTCCGATGGAGCGTGAAAGAATTTACGGTCTTTGACCGTTTCTGCTTTTGGCTCCAACTTGTGAATTTTTGCAAGCGCTTCCCCATATTCTTCCATGTAGGAAAGAGACTCCAGCTTCTCATTTTCTCCAAGAATCACAGAAAGACGCTCTCCCGGCAACTCTTCCGTTACGGAAAACAATCTGTCCTCCGACACTTTTCCATACTCTAGCACCTCCGGCGCCGTCGCAGCCTTCATCTGACGCAAGACCGCAACCTCATTTCCAATGGCTGCTCCTGATTGTCTTTCAACCTTGATATACGCCGTCGTATCCCTTCCTTCAAATAACCCTCTAACGTGAAACACGTCATTCCCCGCATGCGGGTAGCCCAATACCTCTGTTAGCACAAACCGCTCCATCGGAATAGAAAACGGATTAACCGTGTCCCTCCACTTATCCGGATGCTTCATTCTTCTCCCTCCTCAAGTCGCAAAAAGGGCAGCCTCTTTCCATGACTCCTCACTTCAAGCGACGCCCTTTTCCAAAACCATCCTATTTCTTCAATCGCAAATACCGGCTAAAATAGTATCCGGCAGCTCCAATATTCAATACACCCACAACAACTTCCAACACAAACCGGCCATTTGCAAAACTTCCTTCTTGCGACATGGCGAGCCCAAGTGCCATTGCTGCAATCACAAGATTCATAACTGCCGTATTGCGGTCTTTTTCCACATCGTGCTTAATCTTTTTATTCTCCATTTGTTACCCTCATCTCTTACTCTTTTTTTACATACGAAAATGCATTGGACATCTGGGCTGCTGTATTGGTCAGCTTCACCCTTTCCCGATAATAAGCAACTACCGGTGTTCCAACTTCAATCATGGAAAAAAGCTTCTCTGCCTTCTTTGGCGGAATATTGACACATCCATGGGAACCATTGGTTTTATATATCTCCTTACCAAACTCGGCTCGCCAGCTGGCATCATGAATCCCAATATTATACGCAAAAGGCATAAAATACTTTACATCCGAGGAATAGTTCTCTCCCACCAACGTCGCATTGCGCTCCTTGTAGACAATCTTATAAACGCCATCTACCGAACCATTATGCTGCCGTAAATTACCGGATACAATCTTTGTCGTCAATCTTTTCTTGCCTTCCTTGTAATACCAAAGCTTCTGTTTCGTATAATCAATCTCAATATATGTATCGCCAATGTCATCCAATCCGCTCTGAAGCGCCCTCTGCTCATACATCGGCTCACGACTTACCGGCTTGCCGCCAGCCAAATCCGCAAGAATCTGCTCCTGCTCCTTTGCCTTACTGATAACCCAGCCGTAGTCACCGCCACCAACCTCAATGGTGTCACCCTTGGTAGTCTTAAATTTCCGACGATCACCGTAGGTATTGTACTTCGTCGCCAAATACTGTACGAAATCCACAACTTTGTCCGTTTTCACAGACACCTTGCCATCTTCCGACACCTTTAACATAGAAAGAATCCGCTCCTTATCCAAATTCTCATCCTGCCCGTCAATCTCATAATGAACCGTCGCCGCAAGATATTTCTCGATTTCTTGACTCGTCTGTTGCAAAAGCGAATCCTTAGTGGTAATCTCAGGCTCCACATAACAATCATCCGAAAGTACCAGCGAAGCCTCTCCGGAAGCCACCGCCTTATTAATTTCCGCCTGCACATTCGCTGCAATTGGCTCATTTCCGGGAACTTCTTCCACCAATTGGTACTCCGTATCCGTAATCGCAATATGTGCATTCTGGGGTCTCTCAATGTAATCTTTTCCAAAAATAGCAAGTCCATCCACCGCCGTAGCGAGACGCGACTTATCAAAACTCACTTCTGAAGTCAGCTGATAGTCATGTTTTTGAAAAATCGAAATCGGCCACAGAAAGGCCTTCTGCTCTTTTAGAAGTTTCGCCTCTTCGCCCTTTGGCTGATACGCATAAGAAAAGTCTTTTCCCTTCAGACAAAACTGTGAACCCTTTCGATCTGTAACAGTCAAAATATAATTTTCCGCCTTTTTCCGACTCCGTTCCTCAACATAAGCCGCCGTCTTATTTCCGCATCGGACGGCATTGATACTGGTCTTGGGATAATAATGAGATGAATAGAAAAATCCAATCCCCAAATACAAACCACACGCAACCAATAATCCGCCAGCCCCAATGATTGCCGCTTTTTTCATAATCACACCTCAATTATTTGCAAACATCCACCCACTGTGGTTCTCCTGTTAAGGAAGATAACTCCGCAATAGAAAGACGCACTGCACTATTTCCGCTTCCACAGGCCGGATACACCTCTTCGTAAGCCTTCAATGACTCATCCAGGTACACAGATACAGTCTTCTTTAATCCAAAGGGGCACACCCCACCGATGGCATGTCCGGTAAACTGTACCACCTCATCCGGAGTCAACATTTTCGCCTTCGTATGGAAGGTCTGTTTATACTTACTATTATCAATCTTCTTGTCTCCGGCACAAAGAATCATAATCGGTTCCTCACTCACCTTAAAGGTCAGTGACTTGGCAATTTTTCCAGGCTCCGTCCCAACTGCCGCCGCGGCCAGCTCCACTGTCGCACTGGATTCCTCAAATGTCAAAACCCGGTCTCCAAATCCCGCCTTTGTTACAAACTCTTTTGCACACTCAAATGACATAAACCTTCCTCCTATCTTTTCTCGCCCAGCTTCTGTCCCATTTTGACCGGAACCTCCATCTGTCTTGCTGTCGCTTCAAAATATTTATTAGAAACCTCCACAGCATCCTTCTTAAGCAGTAAAACAATCGTAGAACCTCCGTACAGAAAATGCCCCTTTTCCTGCCCGCGTCTAACCTTTGCTGCACCGTGGAAATTCTTTATCTTTCCAACTAACATGGCGCCCACTTCCATCTGCACCACATCCCCAAAATTCTCTGTATGAAGCACCGTGTATTCTCTTGCATTCTCCGTAAACACCGGCACATTGCGCAGAGCAATCGGGCGCACCGTATGCAAAATGCCTGGTAAAAACACATTGTCTCCCTTCACCGCCGCATCCGGATAACAATATCGATGATAATGATGTACACACAACCGGAATACCAGACAGGTACCACCCTCGAATTCCCTCGCAAGCTCTCTGTCGCGCAACAAATCTGAAATGCGATACCGACTCTGTTTTACCGGAACCACCAAATCATTGGTAATCGGATATGCACTCAAATATCCATCGCATGGCGAAATCAAATGAGCCGGCTCTCTGTCTATCGGCCTGCACTTTGGATGAATTTTCCGGCAAAAGCACTCGTTGAAACTTTCATATCTGGTGGGTACATATTCCTTCAAAGAGATATTATTTTTCTTAAGGAAATACGGAATCAGAATCCGCGACCACTTTGCGTCCAACATTTTGCCCACAAAAATAGAAAGGCGCGGACGCGTTAGAAATTTGAGCACCCATCTTCCTGTGCCCGTTTCATACAAAAACTCTAACATCGCATCCACTCCTTCCCATAACATTCGTATTACAGCATATTTCTGCAAGCTTCATAAATCAACGCTATAAAAATTATCGCTCCAAAAGCCACCATGCACATAATCCCCTTCATAGTTGGCTTCTTCACCGGAATCGGCATTAAAAAGGCTAATGAAGATAACAACATCGCCACAAAATAAAACGGTGTAATATCAAACGGTGTAATATATTGCAAAGAAAGAATCACCGGAAAAATCAACGCCGCGCTGGTAACCGGCAACCCGGAATAATACTTCCGCACTCCGCCTTCTTCCTTCTGTCTTTCTTCCTCCTGCACATTAAAATACGCCAGTCGAATCAGTGTTGCTAACATGTACACAACCATAATGACAAAAAAGATGCTGACAAACGGAAAGCTCTCCAGTTTCTCTGTATGTCGTCTTGCCACTTCCGGAATCGTCGGCAACACCCGAATCATCGCATCTCCAATACAAGCCGGCAACACACCAAAAGCCACCAAATCCGCCAATGAATCAATCTGAATACCGAATTTGCATTCTAAATCCGTTCGATTCTTCTTACTGCGTGCCACTTTACCATCAAAAGCATCGCACAAACCGCAAATCATAAGGAAGAAAATCCCCAAATAAGGATGTCCTCCACCATTTAAGCAAACCAGTATTCCGGTTCCTGCTGAAACCAATGAAGCATATGTCAACCACACCGTGTAATCATAATATCCTAACATGTTAATGTTCCTTCACCTTTCTCCTTATATAGCCTATAATCACAATCATAAGTCCGCAAACAACGCTACCATAAAAAGTCACGCCCCTGCACAACAGTTCCATATTTACAATCTCATTCTTCATTAATACTTGTCCCAGACCATCAATCATCATATAGTCTGCAACACCCATGGCACCGGGAATCGGCGCACAATTTGACCCTAGCGCAACAAAACACTGAATCATCAGCACACGTATGGCATCCGTAATACTGCGGCCTGTTGCCAGAAATAAAAACATACTTACCGCAAGCTGCGCTAATCTCTGCATTACATTCCAAAAAAACAATTCCAAAAGAATATGTCCTTTTCCAAGAATAATCTGGGAGCACTCTCCAAATTCCTGCATTGTATGCTCTAACTTCTCCCTACGCTTCTTAGCCCGCTTAACCATATGCATCCGCTCAAGCAAATGTAAAAACCAGTTGGCAATCCGAGCAGACAACTCTATCTTTCTTAGAAGCAGGTAAAACATGATGCCAAACCCTAACAGCACCAGACATCCCACTCCGATAAACACCTTTGACACCAGTGAAAACTCGAGAAATATCGGAAATCCAAATACAATCGCACACGCGCCCAAAAACAATAAGGCTGCGGTATACATCACCAGGTTAATCAAAAGCGATGCCGTAACTGCCGATCCGGGCATCTTATCTTTTAACATAAAATATGCACTTGCCGGCTGTCCTCCTGTTGCTGATGGCGTAATGGCCGAAAAATATACGTCTGCCGCACCATACTCCACACCCTGAAGCACAGACCTCCGGTAGCCCAATCGTCTTCCGACGCGCACCAAGGCCATTCCTTCAAAAAAGATAAAGCCAAACATGCTGATAAACGCCATTATCAGCCACCCCTTCTTAGCCTCTACCACAAACTTCCGCATCATGGCAACCGAAAATTCCTGACTTCTTGAGGTAATGGCATAGACGGTCAACCCGGCTAAAAGCAATGATATTACTGCCCATGCAATCTTCTTTCTATCCATTGTCCCATTCTTTCCTCACGACTAACTTTAGCAATCCAAAATCCTATTTCGACAGCAGCTACCGCCCCTATCATATCCCAAACCACATGCTGTTTTAAAAATACAGTCGATGCAAATACCAACAGACTGAACACAAGCATACTATATCCGAACCATTTCGGCATCTTCTCAAGCCTCATACATCCCCGAAAACACGCCCAGCTCTCCAGACAATGTATAGAGGGGAACAAGTTATCCGGTGCATCCATTTCATAAACCAAACGGGTTAACTGCTCCGCCAATCCATTGCCAACAACCTCCGGTCTCAGAATAGTCGTCGGGAACACAATAAAGGCTACCAGACAAATTCCTTTTGCAATAATCTCACCGGTACACACCCGATAGCAAAGTTGCTTCGAATCCCTGGCTATCAGCAGATAACATCCTACCCACTGTGCAAATGCCAGCAAATATATAAACACAAACCATGGTGTAAACGGAATCATATCATCCAAAGCAGTTGCCATGACATGGTGATGCATATCCGTTGTAAAAAACCGCGTTGCAAAATATGTAATCCAATTCATAATCAGCATGGTTGCTAGTGGAACCACGCTATATTTCGGTATTATTTTCCACATACAATTATTCCCTTCACTTTAAACCAAAAGTATACCACAAAGCTATTTTACTGTCAAACCAAAAGAAGGTGCCATTCCTTGCGAAACGGCACCTGAAACACATTCTCATCGGCTAAAATTATACAGAATAATCGATTTTATCTCCGGTCTGAATTTCTTCCAGCGGAAGCACATCCCAGTCAATCTGATTAATCTTTTCGAACAAATCCTGCACTCCTGTTGCATTCAAATTCGTTCTTCTAGCCATAATCTTGTCCTTCTGCTCACTCAGCTGTTCTAACTGTGCAAAAATCGATAAGGTCTTATCTTCCTTGAAGGAAATTGCAACATGCTCAAGGGTTGCTCCCCCCTTTAATTCCTGTCCCAATGCACGGTTAATGCCAAGACGTTCCGCAATCGCTTTTGACAATGCAACTGCTCTCTCCATTCCTTCCATCTTCTCTTTTGCATAGGACTCATCAGATGCCATTTTCTCCAACTCTTCACTGGAAAAAATCACAGAGAATTCCTTATCACTTTGTTTCAACTGACTTTGCATTTCCTCATCAGAATCTGCAGTAATGAAATTGTAATCTCCGTAATTCTTTTTCAATTTTTCCAGATATGCTTTCGCCTTATCCGACAAATTTGCTTCCGTTGCAGTTAATTGTTTCGAATTCTTATCGATTTTCTTCGCAGCAGAAGCCTTCGTTGTTGTTGGCTTCTCAACGGTCTGATTATATTTCTTATCATTTGTAACACCAATTCCCTGTAGCATGACTTTACCTCCTTCTCTTAGTGCAAACAGCCCTCATAACTATTATCGCACATTTCAAAGGTTTTCTGAAGTCTTTTCATACTTTTCTATATATTTTGTCACGCTTTATTCAACGGTATGGCATTGCAAATACTTCAGCCAACGCAAACAGTACCTCTTACGTAAATGAATTCCATCCACTGCTGCCTTACGCGGTAATTCACCATGTTTGTTGCTTACCGACACTGCTACGTTAACATAATAGACCTTCTCTTTCGCCGCCATTTTCTGTAATGCCTTATTATATTCGCGAATACGCTTATTTGTAATGTAACTATGCGTATCCGATATCCTCTTCGATACCGGATAAATGGACTGCACATAGATAACCGCATCCTTCTGGGTCTTCTTCACGTAACGAATCAACTTTCGATATCGCTGAATAAACGTGGAAGTATAGCCCCATCCGGTCTCATTCACACCGTACATCAGATACACTTTCCCAAAGGATTCTTTCTTCAATGCCCGCGCTACCGTGGTAGTGGTACCATCCGACAGCTTTGCACTCTGGGCGAGAGCACCATTCACAAGACATCCTACACTGGCGTATCCGGTGGCTTTCTTAAGACCGGTACACTGCATAAATCCTACGGTACGAGAATCACCAATGAACAATGCATCGTCAAAATACGACTTCTTCACACGTTCTCCCTTGGGTACCGGTTTCTTATAGTTGTACGTAACCTCTTTCTTCTCGTCCTTGGTATCCGTTGCCTTTTCTACCATTTTCTTCGTAGCTTTCACTTCAACCGACACCGGTTTGGCCGCCGCCTGGCTCTCCTGTTTCGGTGCCTGTTTGCTACTGCAACCGGATACCAGCAAGATCATCACCAGTGCGATAATTATCCCTATACGCTTCATCCTTCGTGCCTCCAGCATTTTTACTCCTTCTATTAGATGAACAGAACCGGAAAAAAAGTTTCACACCATCTCACAATTCCGGTTCTCTTTTTTGCTCTTATTTAAACCCGAACAATACTACGATAACACAAAATGTAGATTTACACAACATGCTCATCACCCTTTCCCCTAGATACCCAGGTAATCTTTTATTTCCGGTAATTTTTCTTCGATTTCCTGATACCCCTGATAATACCATGCACCCAGTTTATCCATATTGGATTCCAATCGCTTAACGCCAATGCTTTTGGATGGACAAACCATAAAGATTCTTCCTTGCTTATGTAACCGCATCAATTCCTCACATTCTTTATTGTAATCAGCATTGCAATTTTGCAATGCCTGCACATAATTGGGATAATTCCTGTAAACCACTTCTGCCGGGTGCCCGTCGGATTTCCGCTTTCGATAATCTGCCGGTCTGGTTCGGATTACCAGAATCTTTTCATAACCCTCGTCGATACACCACTGATACGGTGTATGTACCGAGCCGCCACCATCTAAACATTTCCGCCCATCCACTTCCACCATCTTTGATACAAATGGCATAGACGCAGACGCCCGCACAGCCTTAAAAATATCCGGATTATCTTTTTCAAAATACGCCGGTTTCCCGGTTTCACAATCCGTCGCCACTGCAACGTAACGCTGTTTACTATGGAAAAATCGTTCTTCATTAAACGGGTCGAATTCTTTGGATTGTTCAAATACAAAATCAAATCCATATACGCTCTTACTTTCCCGCAGTGCTTGTAGTCCTATTAATTTCGGATAATGGCGATATGCCAGATTAAATCTTGCTGAACGACCAATCTGTCCGGATACGTAATTCACACCGTTCATGGCGCCTGCTGACACCCCTATGACACACTCCAGATTAATGCCATGTTCCATCAGGCAATCCAGTGCGCCACTTGTATAAAGTCCGCGTAAAGCCCCACCCTCTAAACATAAGCATCCCTTTGTAATACCTCCTGTAGCATTGCCATTTGGCAACTCTGCCAATCCTTCATACACATTTTTAATAATCATAAGTCGCATCTCCCTATTTCAGATTATAGCAATTAATTTTGAACTTCATGTTACTTTTCATTTTTTTGCAAAAAAGTCGCAGATTTCTCCGCGACTTTCCTTTACTGTACCTCTACAAGTTCAATACTGAAATTCAATTCTTTACCAGCCATTTCATGGTTTGCATCAAAGGTAATACTGGTTCCCTCTTTGGCAACCACCTTTGCCGGGACCTGCTGCCCTAACGTATTCAAAAGATAAACAAAATCGCCTACCACCAAGTCCTGTGACCCTGGCATGTCTTCCTGTTCAAAGGTTACAATAGCTTCCGGATCAGCCAATCCGTATGCTTCCTCCGGCATCAGGTGAACATCAATTTTCTCTCCTACTTCCATGTTCACAACTGCTTTATCGAACCCCTTAATCATCATGCCTACACCACAAACAAACTCGAGCGGTTCGCCACGATCATAGGAAGAATCGAACTGTTCTCCGTTATCAAAAGTTCCTTTGTAATGTACCTTACAGGTCTTGCCTGCGTTCTTACCTTCTAACATAACCGGCTTGCAGCCCCCGCCGCAGCCACCGCAGCCCTGACTGTCATCGCCTCCGCAACAACTTCCGCCATCACCGCAACCGCCATCACCGCAACCGCCGTCACAACCACAGCCGCCATTCATCTCTTCATCCATTTCGTCAATTTTTCGCATCTTTCTTCCTCCGCTTTCTTACCCCTCCACGGGCATATAGTGCATTATACCATTTCACTTATAGGTTTGACAAGGCATGCAGTCCCAACATTCCCATCAAAAAGATCAGGTTCAGTGCCGTAAAGCGCACCATGTAATACCCTTTTCGGTCTGCATACTCATTCGCATAGGCCTTATAGGAAATCAGACTTGCCATAGAGGCAATCAACGTTCCCAATCCTCCTACGTTAACTCCTCGCAACAACTCCTGCGCATCCTTCGCAAAATCAGCTAACAGGAGGGTTGCCGGCACGTTACTAATCCCTTGGCTTACAACCACCGCTGTGAGAAATTCCCTTCCGGCAATCATTTTTTCCAATTCATGATGAATTTGTGGAATTCTTCCAATATTTCCGGTAAAAATGAAAAATCCTACAAATGTAAGCAATAGGACATAATCCGCTCTATGCAATATCTTGAAATCCATTACTGCCACCACAGCAACCGTAACACCAACCAGCACCATCCACGGCAACACACGAAGCACCACTGCAAGTGCCAGAGCGAACAATCCTGCGTAAATTACTATTTGCACTTTATTGCTTTGTTTTGCTTCGGCGAATGATTTTTTCTCAAAATGCGCTCTGGCAAATTTATCAGGCAAAAACATCAGACTACTTATCAACATTGCCACCGTTAACAATGTATATGGCAACATACTGTCCACGAACGTCACCAGGTCCATTCCCGTAGTTCCGTACAAATACAAATTCTGCGGATTTCCAATAGGCGTCAGCATGCTTCCCAGATTTGCCGCAATTGTTTGCAAAACAACAACCAGACAGATCAAGTCCTCCCGCCCCGCGCTTTTTAACACCATCATGGCAAACGGCACAAAGGTCAGCAGCGCCACATCATTGGTTATCAGCATTCCACTAAAAAAACAAAGCGCCACCAATATGCCCGATAGTTCCAAACCATTTTTGTCTTTTCGCAATAATCTCATGGCAATCCGCTCAAAGACTCCATTCTCAGAAAACCCTTGAATTATCACCATTAAACTCCATAAGATACCCAATGATCTCCAGTCTATATAACGAAAATAGCTTTTATCCGGCTTCACCCAAATTGCTGATGCAATGGCCAGCACAAAGGCCACCACCAACACCGGATCACATTTTTTTATAATTGTTTTCATGATTCCTTTTCCTTACTTTATTAAAAACCATTCTAGTAACGATATCTCCCGATTCGTCTCGCACCAGCGCTGATAGCATTTAATCACTTCCCCCATGTTACCACCCTTTTGTTCAACCAGTCTCTCTATAAACAAGAAACTCTTCCAATAGAAATAGAATATGAGATTCATCTCTTTTCCATATGAATTGTAATTAAAGTTTTCTAATGGCTGTGCTTCATACATTTCTTCATACAAGTCAATCAATATCTGATTGATTCGTTTCTCCTTTGCATATTCTTCTTCTGTCAGAAACCATTTTCGGCTAACATACTCAGCCATACCTTCCTCAAACCAAATGGTCTCATCATACAACTCTTCATCAAAAAACTCGCTCCAGTGTACAAATTCATGCCCCACAATCTGGCGAATCTGGTTCACCGGACAATTCTCATAGTACGCTCGCACTTCTTGAACCTCTGGTCTATCCTGATTGTATTCCTTAATCTGACACAAATATATTTTTTTCCAAACATCCGGATAAGGCACCACAACCGTCCGACGGTCATCCGTATAGGCCGGTATGGGAATATCAGCAAGCAGCTTCGTGGCAAATTCTTCTTCCGTCCAAATGATGCACTTAGGCAGTTCTTCCACCCTCATGTATTTTCTCAAATCGTCCAGATAGGATTCCAGACCTATCTTCAGTGCATTGGCATGCTTCTGAAGTTTTGTTAATTCATCCGAATTCTTGCACAAATATAGATGTTCCATGGTACCCCCTTATACTATCAACAAAGTCCTAATCTTTTCTTCCAACAGCTTTACATCCAGCATATCCTTTGCTGTTTCAACCGTCAATATTAAATCTCTCCCTAACAGTATACCGTTTTTTTCGTAATCTGCAATAATCTTTTCTGATTTTGACCTTACGATTTCCCCTCGCTCAGTTCGATATCCTTTTTCTTACTGTAAGTATGTAATGCAAAATTTTCGTTTTTTGTGATTACATACCTGTCCCATTATTTTTCTATTTAGAATGCTCCTCTCCGGATCATTTCTCCCCTTCCAAGCCATTTTCAGGGGTAATATGGTCTATCCCTATGAAAGACTTACATACTTCCCAAGAATTACTCCGCTCAGGTATGTATTCCAATTTTTTCGATTACATTCTTTTTTACAAATTCTAATATAAGTATGTAAACTTCAAAAACGAAAATTTCGCATTACATACCTGGCTTCATTTTTATTATTTAAGATTGTAATAAATGATTTCTTTAGCGGGGCGCGGAACGCGCCCCCACTTGAAAGATTATTTCTAATCGATAATTGATTCTTAGAATGTAACAATTTCCGGTGCAGCAGTGAAAGAACTAAAGGTTGCTGTCGCATCTTTGAAATAATACACAACTGTATTTCCATCATCCGGATCATACATCTTCTTAAGATCAGGATATGCATCCAGCATAGATACCCTCGCTTCTCTACGATCATCCTCTACTAATTCTCCAGCAATTCGAACCCATTCACCATCTTTAAATGCTGAAATCTCAACCTTTGCATTCTTAGCAATCTGCTTTGCAACATCCTTTGCCTTACCGGTCTGAATGTAAAGTTTTCCTTCAAATACATGTGCAGTACCAAATGGACGTACTCTCGGCTGATCACCATCAACCGTAGCCAAATAGTACACGCCCGCTTCTTTTAAAAATTTTGCTACCCGTTCCATAATACACCTCCGTAAGTCTTTTTCAAGATAGGTAATTGCGAAACTCTTATGTCACGAACGTGACATGTTGAATTTGCATAAAAATCGTTCTCGCAAGTTAACTTGCAGAGACGATTTATTATGCAAATTGCTCATGCGGCATACGCCGCAGAGCAGTTTCGCAATTGCCTATCTTTTTCAAGATTATACAACGACTCCATCTATTTTCCAAGCATTTTTTCAAATTCAAACCACCAATCGTGCAAATGCCTTATTCTTGTGAAAAACCTCCTGGTACACGCGCGTACACTTGTCGTACATCGCAAATGTTCTAAGCGCCTTCTCCTCGTCATAATAAACTTTCCAGGTGCCAACATACTTCGCATTTTTGGCTTCATTCCGTATAAATGCCTCCACATCCCGAGGCGGGTAGCTTAAAAACAATCCAATTTCATGCGGAAATTTGTCTGACGCATTCACCCGATAAATCATATGCGCTACGCAAAGTTCCACATCTCCCACCGGATACCCCAATTCTGTCAAAAGCGCCTTCGTCAGCGGATTCTCCAAATCCTTCGCCAATCGATCCGGACGATACATATAAATCAAAACCCGCTTCTCCATATATTTTACCGGCACAATACGCAATCCCTTCGGAACCAAAATTGCATTAAACCGCTTCAAGCTCTCCGTCAATTCCTCCTGATCCTCCATCGGGCATGTAAACAACGATGCCGTCTTAATTCCTGCCATTGTAGGAGAGCAATGTAAAATCACTAAATCCTCTGACATTTTCCTCACCTCTCTTAAAATGTGCTCATCAAAAAAACGCAGTTAGATATCACTAACCTTCCTATGGTTAGTTTACTCTAACTGCGTTAAAATGTCAATACCCTGCTTTAATCGATTCTGAATTTGCTCAACGCATCGTGAATAGAAACAGCCGAATCCGAAACAGAATTTGCGGATTCTTCCACATTTTTGGAGGTATCTGCAATACCATTTGCAGACACTACAAGGTTCTCCAATGTAGCCATTACCTCTTCCGAACTTGCAGACTGCTCTTCCGAAATTGCTGCCACATTTGCCGCAATATCATTTACGCTATTCATCAATCCAATCATTGACTGCATCGTGTTCGCTGCATTATCCAGCTCGCCAAAAATAATTTCGAAACTATCACCTGCCTGTTTCACTGCCCCACTGCTTTCCGTAATTGCCGTCATATTCGTCTGCGACTTCTCCGACAGTTTCACAATTTCACTTGTTATCTGCCCAATAATGGTTGCAATTTCCTTTGCCGCATCCTGACTGTTTGCCGCAAGCTTTCCGATTTCATCTGCTACAACCGCAAACCCTCTTCCAGCCTCACCGGCACGTGCCGCTTCAATGGATGCATTCAGCGACAAAAGATTTGTTTGGCTGGAAATTGAATCTATCATCTCAACAATTTCATTAATCTTATCTGCGGATTCACGAACCACATTTACTGCATCATTCATTTCACCCATGGAGTCCGTGATTCTACTCATATTCTCTTCCACATTGAGCATATCCTTCTGTCCAATATCCGCTTGTTTTACAAGATTTAGCATAACCTGATTGGTCTCATTACCGTTGAAGGTCAAATCAGAAACCGACTGGGCGAGTTCCGTAGCATTTTCTGCCAACTCGGTAACCGCCTTCGTAATGCCATCCATTGCCCGCTGAATCTGTTCCATCGAAACAGACTGATCATTAGCCTCACTGGTCATGAAGTTTGAAGCTTCTTTTGAAGAATCCGAATCCAATCGCAGCCGTTCCACACGCTCCTGAATACCACGGATTGTATCACGCATACGTGCCACGTAATTCATCATTTCACTACTAATAAGTCCTATTTCATCGCCTTTATTAGCCGGCATTTCTGTTGTAAAATCACCATCGGATACCCTTATAATACTCTCTGACAAATGACCAACCGGTTTGGCAATAATCTTGCGAATCGCAATTATTACAATCAAGGTAATCGTCACAAGCACAGCAATCATTACTGCAAATGCTATGTTACGAAAATGAGTCGCTTTAGCCAAAACATCTTTCTCCGCCACAACCGAAAGAACCGCCCATCCGGTACCGGGCATCACATATTTCGCGACATAATTCTTGGTTCCATTGTCCTGCTTACGTTCTACAACTTCTGTTTGACTTTCGTCAAAAGCGTATGTTTGAAGGTTATTAATATAGTCACTATTTAATTCCGAAAGAGCTTTTCCATTGTATTCATCATTTGCGTAGGAAATAAATTGCGTAGTAGAAATAACCGCAGACCTTCCGGTAGTCATCGGCTTCAATTGTTTTACCGTTTCCTGCAAATCTGATAAATACACGTCCATTGCCATAACAGCCTTGGAACCATCGTTCATATCAACACGTCTGGCAAAGGTCACACACAGCTTTTTAGCAACATCATCCATATAAGCATCTGTAACTTTAAAGGTATCGTTTTCCATACCAAACTTATACCAATCCCTCGTTCTCGGATCCCAATCATCTGGCTGCTTCGCACCATTTGCAAACATATAAGAACCATCCTCAAAAGCGAGATAGATACCTGTATTCTCCACCGGCTGGTAATCTACAGATGGAGCAATATACTTTGCCATAGCCTCTTTATCTGAAAAAGCAACATTTTCCAAAGTATCGGCATATTGTCCAAACTTCGACATCAGCATTTGAAATGGGGTTCCAAGTTGTCGCGCATTCTTCTCCGTCTCCGCGTTCAAATCCAATTTAGATAATTCCATTAAGCTGCTTGATGCCTGATTATTCAGGAAAAGAATAATTCCCAAAGTTGCCACTGCTACAACCGGCAAAATAACTAACAGTAACGTCTTGCTTATGCTCTTCTTTAATTTCGGTTTCACAGCTGTTTCTGTAGTAGTCTGTTTCTTTTTACTCATTGCTATTGCCTCCCATTCCTCGTAAATAGTGAAAACATCCTAGCTTTAGTATACAGCAAATCTCTGAACTTTTAGGTACTTATCTGTGAATATTGTGTCAACTAATACTATTTCATTCAGGCAATCTATCCACATTACTCTGTTTCTTACTTCTTAAACCCTTACGCTGCAAATATATTCTGCGTCTTCCGGAATTTCAATTCCCGGGTTCTGAATCTCAACAATCCCCTGTCTGCCCAATTCTTCCAGTCCCATGGTAAAGTGACATAAAGCAATTCCCACATCAATTTTCTGTAGGTCACCGGTTTGTTCCGCTGTGTAACCCTTGTCTTTTTTCTCATAAAAGTGATACACACCATCCTTGAAAATAATTCTCCATGGTTGCTTATTCACTGCTGACGGCGCCCAGCGTACCATCTCCAGAATATCGGTCATTTCATCATCCGCTTTTAATGGCTGTCCCCATTTTTCTGCAAAAAATAACTTTTCTCCGGATATACGATTGTCTGCACCAATGCCTTTTCTCATTAATGAGTCTTTCACGGACCTCTTCGTCGCCGGATAGCCCAATGGACTTACGCAAGGCATCATCTCCGTTTCTTTAACCTGCGCTGCCAACTCGAATTTTTCTCGCTTCATGGTTCCGCCAATCCAAACCGTTCCGACACCAAGTTCCCAGGCACGAATGACCAATTTTTCAAAGGAATATCCAAATGCCACGTCTGCGTAAGGCTTCTTTTCCACCTTTCCGGCCACATATAAGGCTTCTCCTGTAAGAACCGGGCTAGACAATCCATGTTCTTTTGCATCTAAAAAAACGAATTCCACCGGAATATCAAATGGATTATCAATATTTGCGCTATACTCCTCTAAATCCTTACGGTGTTCATCTCGAAGCAGTGTTCCGTCAAAAGTACGAACACTTTTTCTCTCTCGTATTACATCCAATAATCTGCTCATGTTTGATCTCCTTTCTATTTTTCGCTATTATATTTTGCAAAACCTTTTTTATCAAGTAGTTGCCATATATTTAGTGACGCAATACATCTTTTTATCATCTGCTATTGATTTTATCCGTAACCCATGTTATACTAATTGCGTACAATTAAATTACGCAAAAGGAGTAAGTAATGTTAGAATTTGAACCATATTCTATTGATGCGTTAAACAGGGCTCTGCCCTATATCCATAAAAATGCCACTCTTATCAGCGATTACTCCGCCGGTTATCTTTTTATGTGGCAGAAAAGCAATGCTGTTTCTTTTTGCTTTTGGAATAATACCTGCATCATTCGTCAGAACATTGGTGAACAGGCTACTTTCAGCTGGCCCATGGGTGAACATCCGGATGAGATGCTTAACGAGTTGCTTATCTATGTGCGGGAACACCAACTGGCCTTGCGTTTTTATCCCATTACGGAAGAACAGTTGGCTACCTTGCGTCAAGACCCCCGGTTTTCCCAATCCCTTGGGGCATACGATCGACGTTGGAGTGATTACTTGTATTCCTTCGAAGACGTCCTGACTTTCCGGGGCCGGAAATACAGTGGCCAACGTAATCATATCAATAAGTTCAAGCGGTTATATGGTGAACCGCAGATTCGCTTGATTACACCTGCCGATCATGCTAACATACATACCTTTCTCAACTCTTATTCGCAGGAACACCCTTCCAGAAGCGCTCTGGAAGAATTGGAATTAAAGCAAACCATGGAGCTGTTAGACGTCTACGAACCTCTCGGACTGTTTGCCGCCTGCATGGAATACGACCATACAATCATTGCACTCAGTATCGGGGAACTAATCGGAGATACCCTTATTATCCATGTAGAAAAGGCACTCACCAAATTTGAAGGCATATATCCTACGATGTATCAGGGATTCGTGCAACTCGTTGCCGGTCAGATTGGATACCCGCTCCGCTATGTAAATCGCGAAGACGACTCCGGCGATCCCGGGCTTCGCACATCAAAAACGCAATACCACCCGTTAGAAATGCTCCACAAATACCTGGTTCACGCAAACTCTCCGGGCGCTTTGTTGACAGAATATCCTGTTTTAAAAAGTGA
>SVEW01000012.1 GCA_015057205.1 Lachnospiraceae bacterium
TCTCATAAGGAACGTTATGATGGTCCGTTACTACAATCGTCATGCCCAGTTCCTTCCCCCGGGCAATTGCCTCCATCGCTGCAATCCCATTGTCACAAGTAACAATGGTATCTATGCCATCTTCATAAGCTTCCTCAATCAATGAGACATTCAGTCCGTAACCATCTATAATACGATGGGGTATTTTATGTGATACTTTCGCTCCTATGGCATGAAGTCCCTGCTCTAATATATAGGTTGCGGTAATACCGTCAATATCATAATCGCCGATTATTCGCATCGTTTTGCCCTGTTTGGCCTTCAAAAGCAAACACTCTACGCCTTCTTTCATTCCCGCCATTACCGCGCCGTCATAAAGTGCTTCCTTTCCACCGTACAGATACTCCCGCATTTGCGTTTCCGTTGTCATATTCCGGTTGCGCATAAGGCGAACCGTTACCGGGTCAACGCCCAATACCTTGGCAAGTCCCTTAAAATCTGCCGCCTTATTTTGTACCATCCATTGTTTCTTTTTCATATCCGATAGACCTTTTCCACTCGTTTAATAATCATGGCAGCCAATAAACCAATTGCCATTCCTGCCAAAGTTCCCGACACCAGCAGTACCGGAAAATAACTAAACAGCATTCCGTTTTGAACCACTAACATCGCCATCAAAATCTGCCCCAGATTATGGCCAACTCCTCCAAGAATACTAACGCCTCGTACACTAAAGACTTCTTTTTTGTAAAACAAAATCATTACCCCCAGGCTTAACAGACCACCTGCCAGGGAATACATCATACTAGACAAGCTGCCGAAGGTAATACCCACTAAAATCACACGCACCACAGATAACAGTGCTGCGCGCTTTATACCAATGGTGTATAAAGCCACCATAACCACCAGATTGGCAAGTCCCAGTTTTACACCCGGAATTCCCAGCGACAGGGGAATCAGACTTTCCACATAAGACAGAATAAAAGCCAGAGCTATCAACACTCCAAGGTAGGCTACCTGCTTTGCTTTTGTATCGTTCATCCTTTTTACGCTCTCCTTTGCCTAATTTGTTGCACCATCCACTCCAGATTCTTCTCCGGACTGTATTTCAATCACCACTTTATTGGGCAAACACACAATTGTCTGTCCATTCTTAGACACGGCTTTGTGATGCACACAAATTTTATCCGGACAAGACGCCGACTTCATCTTCGCCTTTCCATCATGGATGACCAAAACATTCTTTCCACCCTTTACCCCTTTAATGGGAACTTCCCTGTTCCCGGATAAAGAATATCGTCCTACTTCCTGTCCATCCACCATAATAACAGCTTGTGCATTCCTGGTTCCCACATTCTGAACATAGGTAATCACGCCCCACATAAGAATGGCGAAAGCAAGTATTCCTCCTACCAGAATACACTCATTCCGAAACGTTTTATTCATTGTCTTCTCCTGCTGTAATCGTCTGTACTAAATTCTTTCTTTGATACTCTCTTCTTAGATTCCATAGGTCTTTGCTATAAAGATAAACATCATAGAGCACTTCATCTTCCGGTTGAACCAGCAAGGAGTACTCTACCTGTGCATCCGTCGCAGCCAAATCATTAACTGCCTGCTCATACGCCTTTCCAAACGCCTCGAACAATGCTTTTTGTTCGTTTATTGCACGGAAGGACGCCAACAAACAGCGGTCGCAAAAACGACTCTCACTAGAAGCTGCCAAACAAACGGCACCTGCCTCTAACATTTTGTCGGCATAGGGTTTTGGCAAAATAGCAAGCTTTGCCTCGCCGCTTTCCATAGCCTTTACAATCTGCTCGTAACTCGCCGCTTCTCTATTCTTGACATAGTCATTCCGATAATTCGCCTGTGCCAACAAGTAAGAAAGTGCGTAGGCATCCGAATCCTTCTTATGCCATACCTCTTCATCTTTCATCTGCGCCATGTTCGTAATCTGGCTGTCTGCCGTTGCCAAAAGCACCAAATCATTGGTCACATTTCCTATAATGCGGGCATCTATATCCTGTTCCTGTAGCAAAAACACATCTGCATATTCCCCTGCAATTACTTGTATCTTGCCATCTTTAAGCCCCTCTTCCGGCATACTGCTTTCGGAGAACTGAAGCTGAAATCCGCCCTCTTTGTCATACCCCTTTTCCACCATAACTTCAAAAGGTTTCTTTTCCAAAGAATTCTCTACCCAAACCGTAAACGTGGTTGTATCTTCCTTTTCTGATGTTACAACGTTTTTCGCCTTTTCTACCTTTTTTTCCGCTTTCTTCTGACACCCTACTGCACACGCCCCCACACATACCAAAATACCAATTCCTACTATAATCTTTCCAAACTTCATAAACCCTATTCCTCCTTTACTGCCGCAAACCCATCTGTCTGCAATATTTTTCCATCGCTTTGCACCCACATGGCTTCCACATCGTCAAGACTATTTACAAGCGCCTTCCCCTGCTCATATGGCATGCAAAAAAGAGCAGTCGATAATGCATCTGCCAGACCGGACTTTTTCGCAAGCACACTCACCGAATGAAATCTCTTTGGCGGCATCAGCACCTCCGGATCTATGATATGGCAATAACGATCATTGCCAACCACATAAAATCGCTGGTAGTCTCCACTCGTCACCAAACAATGGTCTGCTGTCTCCACAAAGCAAAGATAGTTATCTTCTTTTAACGGATCCTGAATCCCCAATCTCCACTTCTCGCCACCCGGTTTATTACCTACCGTTAAGACATTCCCGCCTACACTAATTAACAGCGATTTTATTCCCTGTTTTCTTGCAAATTCACCCAGTAGTTCCACCGCATATCCTTTGCCGATGCTCCCCACATCCAGACTCATTTTCTTATCCTTAATAAAAACCGTCTGTTCCTCTTCGTTCAAAACCAACTTCCTGATATCCATATGCTTTGCATTTTCGTGCAATTCATCAAAATCCGGCAACGAAGCCTTTCCTACATCTGCCAATCCTTTTGTCCGACTTTCATGCCACAATGCCAGAACACCACCCATGGCAATATTAGTCTTGCCTTCTGTCAGTTTGTACATTTCCTTACTCAACTTCAACAAAGCAAACAATTCTTTATCTACCTTTACCGGTTCCCTACCTGCAGCATCGTTAATGGTCTTAATATTGTGGATGCCCAAATAATTATGATAAATATCAAATAACTGATGATAATGCAAAAGTTCCTGATGCAAAAGTTCCATCTCCTGCTCAAATTCCTTACGGTTCTTGGCATATCCGGTAAATTGCGTTACGGTATCAAACACATCGGTGTAACTGACACTGTAACGCTCTGTTCTCGGTCGAAATACAATTAAGCCGATAATCAATCCTAAAATAGCCAATACGCCCGCAATCGTACCTATCCTTTTTTTCATAATCCTCCATACAAAAGAACCTGCCTCAAAAGGCAGGTTCTTAAAAACTATAATTCGCAGTTGTTAACAGTACGTGGGAAAGGAACAACGTCACGAATATTTGCCATACCGGTCAAATACATTACACAACGCTCAAATCCCAATCCGAAACCTGCATGTCTCACAGAACCATACCTTCTCAAATCCAGATAGAATTCATAATCCTCTTCACGCAAGTTCAATTCTTTCATACGTGCACGTAACACTTCAAGGTCGTCTTCTCTCTGGCTTCCTCCAATAATTTCTCCAATTCCGGGAACCAGACAGTCACATGCTGCCACCGTCTTGTTGTCGTCATTTAATTTCATGTAGAACGCCTTAATATCCTTCGGATAATCGGTTAAGAAAATCGGTTTCTTGTAAACCTCCTCCGTTAAGAAGCGTTCATGTTCAGTCTGTAAATCACAACCCCATTCTACCTTGTAGTCAAATTTATTATTATGTTTCTTTAATATCTCAATTGCTTCGGTATAAGTAACACGACCAAACTCGGAGTTAACTACGTGATTCAGACGTTCAAGCAGGCCCTTATCTACAAAGTTGTTGAAAAACTGCATCTCCTCCGGTGCATTCTCAAGCACAAAACGAATAACATATTTCAACATAGCCTCTGCAACATCCATATCATCCGACAAATCCGCAAACGCCATCTCCGGTTCAATCATCCAAAATTCCGCTGCATGACGGGTTGTATTGGAATTCTCCGCACGGAAAGTTGGTCCGAAGGTATAAATGTTACGGAATGCCATAGCATAGGTTTCACCATTCAACTGACCACTTACGGTTAAATTGGTTGGCTTTCCAAAAAAGTCCTTTGAGTAATCCACCTGTCCGTCCTCGGTCTTTGGAACATTGTTCAAATCCAATGTTGTAACCTGGAACATCTCGCCGGCACCTTCACAGTCACTTCCGGTAATTAACGGTGTATTAACATACACAAAGTTTCTCTCCTGGAAAAACTGGTGAATCGCATACGCTGCCAAAGAACGTACACGGAAAGTAGCCTGAAATGCGTTGGTACGCGGTCTCAAATGAGAAATGGTACGCAAATACTCAAATGTATGGCGTTTCTTCTGTAACGGATAATCCGGTGTAGAAGCACCTTCAACCACAATCTCCTTCGCCTGAATCTCGAAAGGCTGCTTTGCCTCCGGTGTTGGAATCAACTGTCCTTTCACTATAATTGCCGCACCTACGTTTAATTTCTCAATCTCTTCGAAGTTCTCAAGCTGGTTAGAATAAACAACCTGCATGGTCTCGAAATAACTTCCGTCATTAACTACAATAAATCCAAAGGTCTTGGAATTACGAATGCTGCGCACCCATCCTCCAATGGAAACCTCTGTGTCAAAATATGACTCTCTATCCTTAAAAATCTCACGAATGGTAACTAATTCCATCTCTATCCTTCCTCCTATCTTTCCTCACTATCGTTATCCTGCTGAACGTACGTAATCTTTGCTTTTCCCAAAAGGAACTCGGTTGCCTTATTGGCACGATAAGCAAGCTTAATCTCTTTCTCAGGAATTTCTTTATATAGCTCCTTCTTGTCTTTGAACTGATAATGATTAATAAATGCCTGAACGTAGCTCTTAAAACCTTCCTTGTCTACTTCAATTTTCTCATTTGCAGCAACCGTATAAAGCAGCATCTGTGTCTTGATGCTCTTCTTCATCTGCCCGGTTACATTCTTCTCAAACTTGGCCGGTGTTGTCTGATATACCTGCTGTAAGTAATCTTCTACCTTACCGCCGCTTTCTACCACACCGGAAATGAAATTAGACAAATACTCTCTAATCTTGTATTCCAAAAGCTCATCCGGAACTTTAACCTTGCTATTCTTAAGCATTACTGCCAACACTGCGTCTCTTGTAGCTGTTTCTTTATTCTTCTCAGCCTCGTCTTTCTGATAATTCAACACATAATTAAACAAATCATCTTTCGTTTCATATCCCAAATTCTCTTTCACGAATTCATCGGTTACATCGTCATAGGTATGATAGATGGTCTGCTCAATGCTGTTAACGGTAACTGTAAACACTGCCTCTTTCCCAGATAACTCCTCGTTATTCTCATACGGATCCGGGAACTTTGTCTTCACATCTAAAGTCTGTCCCACCTTAGCACCAATCAAGCCGTCTTCAAATCCTTCGATAAAACTTCCGGAACCGATTTCCAAGTGAGACCCGGTATCTGTACCACCCTCAAACTTCTTGCCGTCAATCTTACCTTCGTAATCAATATTTACAACGTCGCCTTTCTCAACAACCTTCTTCTCTGTCTTCTCGTAATCCGGATAGTTGGTCAATGCCTGGTTAATAGAATTAATTACCATACTTCTGTCCACCGTAACCGCCGGCACTTCCACTTCAAGATCCTTATAATCACATACTGTTACATAATCCTTCATCTCATAATCGGCTACGGAAATCGGATCGTGATCCATCGCTGTCCACATCTTACCTAATTCCGTATCCCCTGTCGCAACATTACTTCCCTTTACATCCTTCTGTGCTCCCAGGAACAAAAGTCCACCCATTATGGCAACACAGGCACAACTGATTATCTTTTTCATGTCCTAAATCCTCACTCCTGTTCAAATTTTCCATTCGATACAAAAAATAGTACCACATCTATGTAGGATACCATATTTGGGCATAAAATAAAAGGTTTTCTTCAAAATTCTAATTGCTTTTTTACTATGAAAATGTTACAATACAATGCGTATTGAAAACAAGGAGGAACGAAACATGGCTTGGTATGTATGGCTAATGATTATTATTACTGTTGTTATCGTAGCAGCAGCCGTTGGATTATATTTTTTGGGAAAGAAAGCTGAGAAGAGAAAAGTTGAACAGGATAAGGCGATTGCGGCATCTGCCCAAACAATATCCATGTTAATCATTGATAAGAAACGCGTCAAATTAAAAGATGCCGGACTTCCACAGGCAGTACTTGACCAGACACCGAAGTACATGCGCCGTGCAAAGACCCCTGTAGTAAAGGTTAAGGTTGGACCAACCATCACTACATTGCTTTGTGCACCGGAGATTTTTGATGATGTTCCGGTTAAGAAGGAAGTGAAAGCTGTTGTCAGTGGATTGTATTTGACTGCAATCAAAGGACAGCATGGTAAGAAGGAAGTGAAAGCACCTAAGAAGAAAGGCTTCCTGCAGCGTATGAAGGACAAATCCGGAATGTAAATTCATGAACAAGGGCATCGCAACCGCGATGCCCTTTTCTTACTTGTTCTCTTTGCGTTCTACAGCCATGGTCAGGTCGCAATCCGCCACCTTCTGGTAATTCATAAGCATGGCATACTGAATCTGAACAACCAATCCGTTTTCTTCTTCCCGTATCTCCACACTCTTCGTATCTACCGCCATCTGTAACTGCCCTTCCGGCATATAGTAAAGACTCTCATTGGTCTTTCCGGACTCAAAAACCATATGACTGCGCACAGCACCTTTTTTAATAATCTCCACCTTATCCGGCTTCACCTTCACCATATTTTTGGTTAAGCCTTCGGTTCCATCCATTATTTCCTCATAATGTATGTAATGCGCTCCGTCCTTGTAGTAATAGTCAGCCACGTTGATAACTTCTATCTCGTCCTGTTTTTTTTCTTCATCATCCGCCAAGGCATGCAAGCCCCGCACGCGGAACAAAATTTTCTCCGGCATGGTACATCCTCCATTCATACTTTTCTCATTTTATCCTCTTTCCATGAAATATTCAAGGAATTTCCACCTTACTTTCCACTTTTTTCCCCGAATCAATTCTTCGAATTCCCGCTGACTCAAGCTTTTTAAAAAATGCCTCCACTGTTTGACATTTTCTTTTTTCACAGCCTCTGAAAAACACAGATTCGGATACATCACACACCACCAGTTATGCCCCCTTCCCTGTCCGATAACCACCCGAAGGGCCTCATAACGGCCCGACGGAAACCGGAATCCCTGATACGTTTTTTGCGGAAAATCGCTATACGCAAGGGTTGCATAGGCCGTATACGATGCCCCCTGCCTTGCCAGGGAACGATTGGCAACCTCTGTAATATCCTGCAAATGTGCAAGAAGTATCCTGCGACTGGTTTCCTTGTCCTTACTTCTTTTCAAAAGCGGTTCCACATAAGCCCCCACATCATCCCGCACCTGCTTTTTCACCTGCTGATCATAGTGGCTATCACTGTTTGCCAATACATGGAACCGAATCACCTTTTTGGCAATGCTTTGTTGTAACACCTGCCGGTACTGTTGTCTGCTCAAGGATACTACGCAAAGTAACGCACAAAGCATCCCGATTTTTATGATCATTTTTTTACAATTCACGTCATCACGTCCTTTCTACTGAAAGGATTCCCTTTTCTTTCCGCCTTCATACAGACAAAATTCCTTTTTTCCAATTATTGGCATTTTAATTCTTGTTTTTTCTTCATATTGACTTATCAAAAATTCCCGCAATGTCACCAAATTCCTATCTGTCAACCCCTTTAATTGCCCGGAAATACCGCTTTTTGACTCCTTCACCGGACGGGTAAATCGTTTAGCAGAAAATGCCACCTGAATACCATACGATAGTTCTCTATGAGAAAGCACCGCATTAAGCTCTTTTTTACCAAACTGTTCATGAATCACAAGCACCTGGGTATGACTATACTCCGCATTTTCCTGCGCAATCAGCTGATTAATATCTGTAATTAACATAACCGGACGCGTTAGCTTTTCCTCATGTTCTCCAGTCACGTAAAACCATGCGCAGCTGACTAAAAACAACCATATTTTCCAATGTTTCACCTGTCTATCCCCTCCCTTACCTTAGCCATACACCCTCGCAGCGCGAAAAACAGGGTGGTCCAAAACAACATGGCAGCTAATATTTCCAGACGGGGCAGCGTAACAAACTTTGTACCGCCGGTGCGCCCCAATTCCAGAAAAACGGCGGGATTTCCTCTAAGAACCGTTAACGGAAGCGTTGCGCGCAACAATAAAATGGATGTACCGAAACACAGTGCATTTTTCAGCTGCATTCCAAAGGGCATGCTAAGCACACCAAACCAGATTCCAAGCACCAGCACCCATTTTAGCTTTAAGGCATGGGGGGTAATGGATAAAAAATCCGCGATTCCCAATTGATTCCAAAACAAAACTGCCATCCCCAAATATACCAGTCGTCTTATCATCCGTTGTAGACTTTCCTCTCCTGCCAGATGGTAGTCTCGCTCCTTCTTTTGCCCATATACGCTCCAAATCACCATCCACGCACCGCAAACCGGCCAAAAGCTTTTACGTCCAATATACGCCATTAAATCAAGTGACAGCACGACCACAGATAACAGCCCCAGCAGTCCATAAACCCACACTGGCATCCGGAAGGACACCCCCTTTTTCCTGAAGAGGCTGGCCAATACAACAACTCCTATAGCCACCAGACTCTCCCAGGGATGCCGCACCCCCGGCAGCAATCCAAACCCTAATAACAATCCTAATGTTTCCATAGTTCCTCCTTTTTTCGTCTTCGCAGTCGAATCGGATTCTGGTGCCGCGCAAACATGCTGCGCAACCTGCGAAACGGAGCCGGTTCTACATATACTTTATCGATTTTTTGCAAAAACGGATAGCCCAGACTCGTCAAAGTTGCCAGGTACATGACTGTTCCAAGCATACTGACCCACAACCCCACCGTACCGAAAATACTGCACAAAAGCAGGCACACAATACTTATGAGCCGATAAGCCTGGGCCATTTCCTGGTTTGGTACACTAAACGCACAAAGCGATGCAAAGGCTACCACCATAACACTCATAGGCGATACCAGTCCCGCCTCCACAGCTGCCGAACCAACAATCAGTCCGCCAACGATTCCGATAGCATTGCTCATCTCTCCCGGCATGCGCACTCCCGCCTCCTGCAAAAGCAAAAAAGCACTTTCCATCACCAGTATTTCCACCGTTGCACCAAAAGGTGTCTGCACCAGTTCCCGTTGCATTGCCAAAAACAGATGGGTCGGTATCAGTTGATTTTCAAATCCTGCTGCCACCACATATGCTCCGGGCGTAAACATCGCTCCTACAGAAGCCGCATAGCGCACACTCCGAAGTCCCGCCACCACCAGATAATTCAAATATGCATCATCTGCAACCTGAAAGAAATTCTGATAGGCCGTGGGGAGCAAAAGTGCCTCCGGAGAGTTATCTACCAAAAGTACTGCCCGCCCATTTAGCAATTCTTCGCAGGCAAGCGCCGGTCGTTTTGTGCTTTGCAACTGCACAAACAATTTTCCCGGCATATCCGAAAAAAGTTGCTCCTCGATTCCGGAATCCAATACCGCATCCACCTTGTACGCCTTTAGTTTTTCTTCTATCCGTCCCATCAACTCCGGAAAAATCAAATCTTCCACATACAGCACATAGACCAACGTATTAGAACGGGTTCCCACTCGATATTCCCGCACTTTCAAGCTTGTACTTTTCAGTCGTTTGCGCAAAAGTGTGGCATTGATTTTTACTGAATCCGTGAAGCTTTCTTCCGACCCCCGCAACCCTTTTTCCGCATCGGCTTTTGTCACCCCCAATCCGGGATATCCTTTTGTCGGCACCTTAATTGCATTGCCCATTCCATCTGCACACACTACCACGTCACCCGCAAATATCGCCGCTATCACCTGTTCCTCATCACTAAGATACGCCACGTCCAAAAGCCCTATGTTCCCGCTTTCCAGCCGGTAAATCACCTGTTCTTTCTTTTCCCCAAGAAATGATAAAACCATTTGGCTTACCCCCATGAGATCCCCTGCTGCAGGCTCCATAAACATGACCAATGCCTCCGTGTTTTCTCCCAACCGAATCGAACGAAACACCACATCCCCACAATTTTCTAACCGTCTCTTAAGTCGAGCCTCTTTATCTTGTAACGACTTTTCCATACGCTCCCTTTCTTTCACCCGTCATGCCCTTTTCGTATAATAAAAGAGCCAGACCCATTGTCTGACTCTTATTTTTACCAAATTTCATTCCTTTATGCAGTCTATCTTTCATTCGAATTGGCATTTACGCCCACATTCATTTCCTTATCTTCTGCTTTAATTACTTCCTTAATGATGGCCGCCTGGCTGTCAAGATGCGCCATAGTTGCCACTATACTCTCTTCATAGCTTCCCTTTTCCAAAGCATCTACTATCAGGCGATGCTCCTCAATCAATTTTTGCATTTTCGTATTATGCTGCAAATACGCCCAACGGTAACGTGATAATTGTTCCTGCAGCGTATTCATAATTGATAACAATCTTGTATTCCCTGTTGCTTTAAATATCACAGAATGAAATTCCCAATCCTTCTTTTCAATTTCGACGGTGTCGCCTTCCGCAACTGCCTCTTCGAACACCTTCTGTGCATAGCGAAGTTCTGCAATCTGTCCTATATCCAACTTGCCACTGGTGTATTCTACCGTCAACCGTTCCAGACAACGACGAATATCATAAACATCATCCATGTCCTTCTCTGTCATCTTTGCCACCTGTGCTCCGCGACGCGGAATGGTAACCGCCAGTCCTTCCTGCTCCAACATTCGTATCGCCTCACGAATTGGGGTTCGGCTAACCCCCAGCCTACTGGCAAGCTTCATCTCCATTAGCCGCTCGCCCGGCTTCAACTCACCTTTTAAAATTGCATTGCGTAGTGTCTGAAACACCACATCCCGTAATGGCAAATAGTCATTCTCGATTAACTCCAGATTCGCCATTTCCTAATTACCTCCCTTTCGCATTATAAATTGTTGTCACATATACCTGTCCTATATCCTTACGATTAAGAAACGCCTTGCTTGCGCTCTGCGCTTCCTCGATGGTATCAAATAAACCAAAAACCGTCGGGCCACTTCCGCTCATCATAGCCCTCCTTGCACCGGCTTGCTCCATTTCCTTCTCTATCTGGTCAATTACCGGATGCATACGTTTCGTAACATCTGCTAAATTATTACCCATTTTCTGGATAATCCCTTCAAAATCCTCATCCTGCACGGCCTGAATCAGTCCGTCAATATCCGGATGCGATACGTCCTTAAGACTATCAAACGCTTCATATACCTTCTTCGTAGAAACACTAAATGCCGGTTTCGCAATCAGCACGCCACACTTCATAATTCCCGGAAGTGGCGTCAAAATCTCACCGATTCCCTCTGCCAGCGCCGTTCCCCGCATAATACAATACGGAACATCCGCGCCCAACTTCACGCCGCGTTCCATCATATCCTTACGGCTCATATGCAAATCAAATAGCTTATTCATGCCAAAAATAGCCGCCGCCGCGTCACTGCTTCCTCCCGCCATTCCGCCAGCCACCGGTATTACCTTCTTTAAGTTCACCCTCACACCGTCTGTAATATGGAATTCTTCCCGCAAAAGTTCTATCGCTTGTATAACTAAATTATTCTGATTTGTTGGCAGATATCGCAGATTTGTTTTCATGGATACACGTCCATTCGATTGTTTCTCCATTACCAGGTGATCGTGAAGCGAAAGCGTCTGCATCACCATGCGAACTTCGTGATAGCCATCGTCACGTCTGCCAACGACATCCAGCCCAAGGTTTACCTTAGCCAAGGGACGTAATGCAATTCTATCCACAAGTCGCCTCCAAATATTGTTTTTCTTTGTATACAATATACAATAAAGTACAATTCACTTTTTGTCAAGCATTCTACCTAGTTACTTTTTTATTTATAGAAAAAGAGCTACCGCCAGGAACAACTGCCTTGTCCCATTTGGTAGCTCTCTATACACCTCTAACTAAATCTTAAATGCAGAAATCTGCTGCTCTAAGGAATCTGCCATATTGGTCAAATTCTCAGAGTCACGTTCTACGTTGGCACTGTTGCCGGTAACAATATCCGTCAACTCCTGTACGTTCGAAGCGGTATTTCCGATAACTTCCGCAGATGCGGATTGTTCCTCTGTTACCGCTGCCATATTCGCTGCAACATCATTTGCATCATGAATCTGACGGATAATATCCTGAATAATGCTGTTGGTCTGTGTAATACCATCAAAAATATTATTAAACTGATCCGATGCCTCATATACACGCTCAACACCGGCTGTAATCTGGCCCACACTCTGGTGAGACTGCTCTACCGTTTGATTAATCAAATCATTGACAGAAGCAATCAGGTTAGAAATCTGATCTGCAGCTTCCGCAGATGTCTCTGCAAGGCTCTTAATCTGTGTTGCAACTACGGCAAATCCACGTCCAACTTCTCCTGCTCGTGCAGCCTCAATAGAAGCATTTAAGGACAGCAGGTTTGTCTCTTCTGCAATTTCACGAATAGTTGCTGTAATTTCATTAATCTTAACAGCAGCCTCGCCGACGTTGGAAATTGATTTTTCCAAATCGCTCATTCCACTCTGAATCTCACTCATAGAAACAGTTACAGATTTCATATTCTGACGTCCGTCATCTGCTGCCTTCATGGTCTCTTCCATGTTATTCATTGCCTGTTCGCCGGCATCGGAGGTCTCAGCCACAACCGTAGCTAACTTTGTTGCATTATCAGCAATAACTGCGATTGAATCTATCAACTCATCCAGGTTACCACGCAAAGAATTCATCGCATCCGACTGTCCCGTGGCAGATTCATGTAATGTTCTGGCAATTTCGGTACTATCTTTGGCCTGGGCATCAATGCTATTGGAAACCTCCGCAATAGATGTTAACGCATTTCGCATAACCGAGAGGAATTCTTTTGTATTGCTTGCCATAACTGTAACTTCATCGTTACCCTTCACTTCAATATCCGTTGTAAAATCACCATTGGTAACCGCTACAATGGTATTGGTTAACTTCTTAATAGGACTTGTGATTCTACGAATCAAGATTGTCAATACCAGGGAAATAACGATAACAATTCCCAAGGAAACGACTGAAAGTACAACTGCAAGAGTTCTTACATCGCTAAAAATATTTTTCTCAAGTCCACGACATACCATTACCCAATCCGTTCCCTCAATTGGCTCAACGCTCACCATATAACTTCCATCATTAGAATCTAAAGTTGTAACAGTGCTCTTTCCGGTCTTGGCAATTTCAGCAACGCTGTTATAGAACTTGTCTTTTGCATCTTTTACCGTCTTTCCGACTAATTTTTCCTTCTTATGTGCAAGAATGGTTTCACTAGAGGTATCCAAAATGAACGCATCTCCATCGCCTACCACTTTCATTTCTTTTACTACATTTGCAAGTGTATCCAGATTAATATCCACATTTGCTACCGCACCACATCCTGCAATATTATCCATGTGACGGCTGGCCGTAACAACAAATCCATTGGTTAATGCATCTACATATGCTTCACCAAAAAACAGGGCATCACTATGTTCTAATCCCAGTTTATAGTAGGAAGATTCACGCTGATCATTATCCGGCTCCCATCCGCTGGCGTCTAACACCGTACCATCATCCTGAATTATGTAAATACCATTCGGGAAATATTCATTCGTTTCCAGGAAAAACTTCTCATAAGCCAATACCTGCTCTTTATCCATTTTCATATTCTGCATGGTTTCGATTGCAGTCTCCACAATCCGTAACGTATCACGCTGCCAAGCAAGAATTTTATTCTCACTGTTCTCAGCACTTGTCTGCAACAGTTCCTGTGTCTTTACAGAAATTTTTTCTTTTGCAAAGTTGTACGACAAAAATGCTACCAGCAAAAAAGCAAGTGCTATAAGCGGCAACGTAAACATCAACAGCTTTGCTTTAATTCCAACTTTCTTTTCGACTATAACATCATGATTCTTCGGGTTTTGGTTTGACATAAGCGTACCTCCTTATACTACCGGTTAAAGATTTCCCGAATATCTTTATATCCGGACATCTCTAACTGTTCCTTCTGGAACTTTTTGTTTTTGTTCATGCGACTAATTAATACAACCGTTCCCTGTTCCCTTAAGTTAGCTGCATCTTTCATAACCTCCACCATCTTTTCCTTATCACAGCCTTTTTCAAGAAGATATGCTACTTTCCCCCCTTCATGTGGCACTGTAAATCCATTTTCCAAAAGTAAAAGAACAATTCGTTCAAATCCAATGGAAAAACCGCATGCCGGCACATCCTTGCCGGTGAAATTGCCTACCATCTTGTCATAGCGTCCGCCGCCTCCGCAAGCACCGCCAAATTCCGGCATTGCAATTTCGAAAATTGTTCCGGTATAGTAAGACATTCCACGCACCAGCGTCGGATCGAAAACGACTTCAAACTTGCCATGTTTCGTTGCTTCCACACAAGAAATAATCTCCTGAAGGTTCTCAATTACCCCTTCCTCCAGACAATCTCCCAATGTCTGTGCCAACAAGGTCAGTCCGTCTTCGGCATCCGCCAGATCTTTATAAAGTTGCATATACTTCAAGACGCCCTCCTGCTCAAAACCATGAGAAAGCAACTCTTCTTTTACTCCTTCTTCCGCAATCTTATCCATCTTATCCAAGATAATAAACACTTCGTCGAATCGTTCTTCAGAAAAGCCACAGTAGGCAGCCATCGCTTTTAAGATTCTTCTTTCATTGATACGAATCTCAAAATTCTGAAAGCCTAATTTTCCCAAGCAGGTTGTCGTCGCTGTAATCAATTCAATCTCTGCTAAATTAGTCGAATCGCCTAGAATATCAATATCACACTGTACAAACTGACGATAACGTCCACGTTGCGGGCGATCCGCACGCCAAACCGGTCCCATCTGCAGTGCCTTGAAAGGCGATGGCAAATCATTGGCGTGATTCGAATAATATCTGGTCAATGGCAAAGTTAAATCATAACGCATACCTTGATCCACTAAATCTATTTCGTCTTTTGCCTCATCAATCTTTAACTTTTCACCACGTTTTAATACTTTGAATATTAATTTTTCATTTTCACCACCCTGATTGCTGGAAAGATTCGCAATATCCTCCATGCACGGTGTTTCAATTGGTAAAAAACCGAATTCGCGATAGGTCTTACTGATTACACCTTGCACGTAATCACGAATTTCTTTTTCTTCCGGCATGATATCTCGCATTCCGGTGACTGGTTTCTTCTTTAAAGCCATACTATCCTCCTAAACGTTAAGGCCTGCTCTTACAAGCGCATCCTGTTTCTTGTGCATCATTTCCTCAAGCCGAGCCAGATAAAGATTCACATCCTTAACTGTTTCGATGCGTTCATACAATTGGCCCGGTGTCTTTACTACTTTGGTAACAGCACCGGCTCCTATGGAAAAAATACTTTGTCGTTCTTCCATAATCAATATATTATATAGTCCCTCTTTTCCGGGGACTGCATAACCTATGTTTTCCTGATTCCCGGCAATTTGCTTCTGCCGATATAAATAGTAAGGGTCCATGCCCATCTTAGCCGCACTTTCGCCTGCCAACTCCATTCCAAAAACAGCATCTGCATACTTCAAATCGCTATACTGCTCTTTCATCAAATTCAGTCTGGAATTGTGTTTAATAGCAAGACTATGTGCTGTCAGGCTGTCCGGATGAAGTTTCTCGATTTCCTGTAACGTTGTTCTTACTTCTTCCTCACCCTCATTCGGCAAACCCAAAATAATATCCATGTTAATATTATCAAACCCGCAGTCTCTTGCCATAGCAAAGGCATCTTTCGTCTGCGCTACCGTATGTCGTCGTCCTAACACTTTAAGGGTCTCATCGTTCATGGTCTGCGGATTAATAGAGATCCGTGTCACCCCATGGCGACGCAACACCTTTAATTTTTCCGGTGTAATACTATCCGGTCTTCCTGCTTCTACAGTAAACTCCCGCACCCGGGACGTATCAAAGCTCTGCTGTAAATGCAAAAACAAATCATCGAACTGTTGCTCCGATAAGGTGGTTGGCGTTCCTCCACCTACGTAAATTGTCGTCAATTCCTTGTTTTTCAAATATTCCGCATACATCGTCAACTCACGCTTTAACGCTGCTACGTATGCATCCATCTTCTCCGCATATGCTTTTGCCGGAAAGGATGTAAAGGAACAATATAGACAGGTTGTGGGGCAAAATGGAATATGAATATACAAACTATAGCCATCTTTTTCCGGAAGCCTGCTTAACAGTTCCCTTTCCTTATGGGCTATTGCCAATCCCATCTTGGCCTTGGCCTCGCTAATCAGGTAGGAATCCTTCATTTGCTGCATAATCTCATAATCCGACCTGCCTTCTTCTAATGCCCTGGTAAACAACTTCGTTGGTCGAATCCCCGTCAGGCTTCCCCAGGGAAGTATCATCCCCGTCTTCCGGGATAAAAGTGTATACAACAGACGCTTCACATCATTCTTTCGCTGCGTTCTGTCCTCCGCCACGGTACTAACAACCACTGCATTCTCTTCCTCTCCAAGAAAATATGCATGCATATCCTGCGGATTCATCACTACACAAAGTGTCCTGTCCGGCTGCTTAAGAGGCGGTTTTTGCTGAACCACTTTGCTCACATCACAATGAACATACTGTTCCTTGTCCGGATAAAACGCTTTCACCAACGATCGTATGTCATATTCAAATTCATCGGTATTTAATTGTATTGCTATCATCTGCCGCCTATCTCCTTACTTATGCCACAAAAACATTGTACTGCTTCTCATGACCGATGCTGGTCTCTTCCATATGACCGGGATATACCACCACATCATCCGGCAGGCAAAAAATTTTATCCTTAATGGCACGAATCAACGCGCTCATGCTTCCTCCTGGAAAATCCGTTCTTCCTACAGACTCTAAAAACAAGGTATCCCCGGAAAACAAAACCTTATGGTCCGGGAAGTAATAGCAACATCCACCCGGTGTATGTCCCGGTGTCTCGATTACCTTAATGGCAAATCCGGCAAGAACAAGTTCCTGGCCATCCTGTAAATACGTATCTGCTGACAACGTAAAGCTGGCCATACTCAGTCTGGTATTTGACAACACCGCTTCTTCCTTCTCATCTGCATACACCGGAATATGGTATTCCTCCCGTAACGACTGTACTGCACCAATATGATCAAAATGTCCGTGGGTAAGCAAAATCGCCACCGGCGTAACCTCTTCTTCTATCAACAGTGCACTAATCTGTTCTGCCCAATCCCCGGGATCTACAATCAATGCTTCCTTCGTGGCTGTATTCACTACCACGTAACAATTCTCCTGTATCATTCCTACCGGAATACATTTTATCTTCATCTTTAACCTCTGGTTCGTTCGATATCCATTACACTTTCAACCTGACGAATCTTACCCATAATGGAATTCAATTCTTCCTTACCACGTACCTGGAAAGCCAAAAACATGGTGGCAATATCATTCTTATTCGTCTTGGTATGCACTGCCTGAATATCAATGTTATATTCTGTCAAAATACGGGTAATGTCCACCAAAAGACCGCGACGATTATGACCATAAATCACAATCTCCGCCAAATAGCTTCCGGCTTCAGAGTCAGCCTGCCATTCTGCTTCAATCAGACGTGACTTATCATGTTCACTTAAATGAATCATGTTTACACAATCGGTACGATGAATGGTCACACCGCGCCCTCTCGTAACGTAGCCGACAATCTCATCCCCCGGCACCGGAGAACAGCATTTTGAAAAACGTACTGCTACATCGTGGATACCACGCACGGAAATACCCGTCTTATTCTTATGGCGCTGAATTGCCCCTTCCTTATTGGCAATATTCTCCATAATGTCTGCGTCAGTAACATTCGCCTGTTGCTCTTTCCTTGCCAGGTCAACCATCTTATTAACAACCTGGCCTTCTCTGAGCCCACCATGTCCTACGCTTGCCATCATGGAATCCCAATCCTTAAATCCGTACTTACGAAGTACTTCCGCTTTAATCTCCGGCTTGTTAATCTCCGTAATATCAATTCCATGACTCTTACAATAGCTCTCCACCAGTTCCTTACCACGGGAGATATTTTCTTCTTTTAATTCCGCCTTAAACCAGGCATTTATCTTACTTTTCGCCTGGGAACTCTTTACGATATTCAGCCAATCACGGCTCGGTCCCTTTGTATTCTGAGACGTCAGAATCTCAATTCGATCACCGTTCTCAACCCGATAATCAATGGGAACAAGCTTACCATTAACTTTCGCACCTACCATACGGTTACCAACTGCCGAATGAATTGCATAGGCAAAATCAATTGGTGTAGAACCTGTTGGCAAATTTTTTACATCGCCGGAAGGCGTAAAGCAGAACACGTTATCGGAAAACAAATCCAAATCACTCTTAAGAAGCGACATAAATTCCTTGTTATCCGACATATCTTTCTGCCATTCCAAAATCTGACGAAGCCATGCAAGCTTCTCCTCTTCCTGACCATCCGGTCGCGCACCGTTGCTGGCTTCCTTATATTTCCAATGTGCGGCAATACCATATTCTGCCACACGATGCATCTCAAACGTACGAATCTGAATCTCGAACGGTGTTCCGTCATTGCCAATCAGTGTGGTATGCAAAGACTGATAGCGGTTCGGTTTCGGCATGGCAATGTAATCCTTGAATCTGCCCGGAATCGGTTTATACATCTCATGAATAACGCCCAATGCCGCATAGCAATCCTTTACCGATTCTACGATAATACGAATCGCAAACAAATCGTATATCTGATCAATCGTCTTATCCTGATTCACCATCTTCTTATAGATGCTGAAAAAATGCTTCACACGTCCGGAGATTTCGGCTTTGATGCCTGCATTACGAATATGATTGCCTACCTCGACTTCCAAATTATGAATAAACCGCTCTCTGGTAGACCGATTCATCTGAATTCCCTCCACCAGATTGTAATAAACTTCAGGCTCTAAATATTTCAAAGCCAAATCATCTAACTCTATCTTAATCTTAGAAATACCAAGTCGCTGCGCAATCGGAGAAAAAATATCCATTGTCTCTCTGGCCTTCTCCTTTTGCTTCTCCGGTTTCATAAATTTCAAAGTACGCATATTATGAAGACGGTCGGCAAGTTTAATAATGACCACGCGGATATCCTTTGCCATAGCAAGGAACATCTTGCGCAAACTTTCTGCCTGTAACTCTAATTTATCATGATCGTAGTTCAACTGGGTCAACTTGGTTACGCCATCAACCAATAGCGCCACCTCATCTCCGAACTCCTTTGCAACCTCTTCTTTTGACATGGCAGTGTCTTCCACAACATCGTGCAACAATCCTGCTACGATTGTTTCCTTGTCCATCTCTAAATCCGCCAAAATAATACCTACACAAATCGGATGGATAATATAAGGTTCCCCTGATTTTCGTTTCTGGTCCTTATGCATTTCCTTCGCGATTCGGTACGCCTTCTCAACTACCCTGGTATCATCCGACGGATGATATTTCGCTATACATCGTAAAAGCTCTTCAAAAAGCACATCCGGATCCTGGAAATCCTCCGTCTTGTGGATTCCTCCCGTTTGCTCTTCTAAATGCTCACTAATCACACCATTCCTGTTTTCCATATCCATCTTACACACCGCCATTTATCTATTTGTATTCCCAAAACAATTATCTTTTATTATACAAAATCTCAGAAAAAAAAGCAATGCCGGTAATCTACAACTCTTTGTAAAACCGCAACATTTTTCTCCCCTCAGATTCAATCTCTGCATCAAAGGAAAATCCCAGTTTTTCAGCCACATGAACCGATACCTCATTATCCGGGCGAATCAGGCAAAATACTTCGGTCAGGTATAATTCCGTTTTCGCATATTCAAGAATTGCACGACACACTTCCATGCAATATCCCCGTTTTGTAAAAGGTTCTGCTATCATATACCCCAGTTCCGCTCCTGCCTTTCCATCTGCATAGGTCTTTGGGTTCATCCCCGCTCGTCCCACCGACTGACCGGTGGCTTTATCAATAACATGCCACAATCCGTACTGGTAATAGCCATACACATATTTTCGATACTTTTGCATATAATCCACTTCATCCCGACGGTTCTCATAAGGTCGTTCCAGGAACTGCGCAATATGGGGCTGATCGTACATAGGATAAATAGCATCTAAATCTTCTTCATTTTCTTCCCGTACATACAAGTGTTCCGTTTCCAATATAAACCATGGTTGCTCCCACTCTCGTTGATAGCAACGGAGTAAAAATCGCAAATCCACTTCCCAAACCTGCTCACACACTAACGGAAACCCATGAAAGTCCTCCACCTCATCCATCTTGCATGCAAGGGTTGCAACATTCAGTTCTCTGGCATATAATAACAGCCTACGGCTTTTTGCCAAAAAAAGAACCTGACTTTTAGACAGCTGATGCCGGCGGAAAAAGGAGTACAGCTCATCTTCCAACTCTTCCTCCGTCCCCACCAAAGGACACAATACGACCGAATACGTCTCCGCTATTCGCCTTGCGAATTCTTTCATTTCTTTGGAATCGTTGTCAATTCCCATAGCAATTACGATCGTTGTCAATACCATGCCACTCCTCCTGTCTATCCCTATACTAAAATTATAACATTAGTCGAAAAAAAGGCAATAAAACACACAAAAAAACCATTTTCTGTCTACACTTTGGACTTCCTTACCCCCCATAAAGAACTTCAAAAAAGGCCGCCGCCTCGAATGATGTTGATACATCTCGACAAGCGACAGGCCTCTGTTTTCTACCGTCATATTCCTTGTGTCATCTACTTAATGCGTTTCCGGTTCGCCATATTCTTCACCAAAGGTGTCTACACTTACCTTCTTCATCACCTGTGGCGTCATTGGTCTATCCATGTAGTCCGTTTCGATTTCTGCAATGGCATTTACATTCTCCATTCCTTCGATTACCTTTCCGAAGGCTGCATAGCTTCCGTCTAAATGCGGAGAGTCCTGATGCATAATGAAGAACTGGCTTCCTGCCGAGTTCGGCATATTGGTTCTTGCCATGGAAAGAACGCCTGCGGTATGTTTTAAGTCATTCTTGAATCCATTCATAGAAAACTCGCCGTCGATTTCATATCCCGGGCCTCCCATTCCGGTTCCGTCCGGACATCCGCCCTGAATCATGAATCCGCGGATTACGCGGTGGAAAATCAGTCCATCATAAAAATTGTGCTGAATCAGACTGATAAAATTTTTAACTGTATTCGGTGCAATCTCCGGGTACAGTTCTGCTTTGATTACTTTGCCATCTTCCATTTCGATGGTTACAATTGGATTATTTGCCATGTTTCTTTTTTCCTTTCTACTCGTTTATTCTTCCTTATTGTGTGACAAATGATATTACCATACGCGGGAACGCTTGCGCTTATTCCAAGCGCAACGGACACCTACGGCATCAAAGATGCCTAGTGCCGGCGCTTGCAAAAATCCCGCGTCCGCTTATATCATCTGTCACGCACTACGCAACAATGTCCGCGATAGGAAATAAGAACTTTGCCTCCTCTCGCGGGTGGTGGCGCTTCGCGCCTCTACAGCAAGTATGTCTGTGTTTGCTGTCCGGCGGGGGCAATCACAGAATACTTCCCAGCAAGCCATATGACAGAATTGACATCAAAACGGTAGCCATTGCGATGCCAATAATCTCTGCCAACAAAGCCTTTTTAAAATCGATGTTAAGCAGTGCTGCTATCAGGGATCCCATCCATGCTCCGGTGCCGGGAATCGGAATCCCCACAAACAACACCAGGCCCCAGAATTCCAGGTTCTGAATCTGTCCACTCTTACTCATGGCCTTTGCTTCAAACCAGCTGACCATTTTTTCAAACGCTTTAAAACGACGCATCCATGCAAAAATCTTCCGGATAAACAGAAGAATAAACGGAATGGGTAAAAAATTTCCGATTACGCAAAGAAGAATCGCTTTTCCCAATTTGACCTTAAGTAAGGAGGCTGCGAGCAGCCCCCCACGTAATTCCAGTATTGGCATCAGGGAAATCAAAAATACAATCAGTTCCTTACTGACAATCCCTGACATGTGCATGGTAAACCATGTTACAAAATTACTCATAGCTTCCTTTCTGGAAGAATTACAAACCGTACTCCTTTGCCAGCTTAGCAAACTGCTCTAACGAACGCTTAATCTTATCTGTTGCCACGCAATAAGATAGACGAACATAGCCCGGGCAAGCGAAAGACGTACCGTTTACCAGCATGAGATTATACTCTTTTGCTTTTTCACAAAAGGCAATCTCATCTTCAATCGGAGCTTTCATGAACAAATAAAATGCTCCTTCCGGTTTCACACAGGTGTAACCTAACTCCGTCAATCCTTCCAATAAAATCTTTCGGTTTGTTTCATAGTATGTTAAGTCTGTCTTCTCATCCAGACATTCCTTTACAGCCAACTGCATTAATGATGGTGCATTTACGAATCCCAAAATTCTCGTTGCGGTCTTAAGAGCAACAGAGGTTCTCTTAGAATCTGCCATGCGATTGCTTACTGCAATGTAGCCGATACGCTCTCCCGGAAGAGAAAGAGATTTACTAAAGGAATAACATACAAACGTATTGTCATAATACTTCGTTACAAAATGATGCTCAGCTCCATCATACAACAGCTCACGATATGGCTCATCGGAAATCAGATAAATTTCCTTGCCCAATTCCTTCTGCTTCTCACACAGAATTGCTGCAAGCTCTTTGATGGTCTCTTCCTTATACACAACTCCGGATGGGTTGTTCGGTGTATTAATAATCACCGCCTTTGTCTTGGCCGTAATCTTCGATTTAAAATCCTCCATATCCGGCTGGAAATTCGTAAGATTCGGTTTCACAATCACCGGTACACCATAATAGTTACCGATATAGTGAACATACTCACTGAAAAATGGTGCGAAAACAATCACCTCATCCTCAGGATCTACGATGGTACGAAGAACCGTATTTAATGCTCCGCCGGCTCCAACTGTCATCGTAATGTTGCCTGCTTCAAAATCGGTTCCGAAACGTGCATTCAAGTTTGCTGCAATGCTTTCTCTCACTGCTGCAATACCGCTGTTATCC
Source organism: Lachnospiraceae bacterium (assembly GCA_015057205.1). Lineage (GTDB taxonomy): Bacteria > Bacillota > Clostridia > Lachnospirales > Lachnospiraceae > XBB1006. Next base: position 23,383 of record SVEW01000012.1, read on the forward strand.
GTATAGCTGTGCAGTTTCAAAGAATCCGTAGTTTGAATCAGATTCACAATGGTTTCATCAAATTTCTTTGGTGCACGGGTTGCCGGATTACCAAGGCTGAAGTCAAATACATTCTCCTCACCGATTTCCTGGGCTAACTTCTGTCCATACTCAAACACTTCACGAATGGCAGAACTGTTCCCCAATGCTTTGTCCATTGATTTTGATAACATAATTTTCTACCCCCTAATTTAAAATATACTTATGTAAACACCTTAGTGATGTTTCCCATTCTTGTCGTCCTTCTTATTATCCTTCTCTTTTTCTTCGTCTTTGTCCTTGTCTTTGTCTTTGTCCTTATCCGTTGGCTCTTCTTTCACCGTCTCTGTTCCCGGAAGCTGATAAACAACAATCGGTTCTCCCGGTGATACAAGGTCAAAAATGCGCGCTGCTGACGACAATGGCAGATTCACACAACCATGGGAACCGCTCGTTTTATAAATAACCCCACCGAACTTTCCACGCCAGGTTGCATCGTGCATTCCAATATTTCCATCAAACGGCATCCAATAGCCAACGGGTGTTTCGTAATCATCTCCGCGTAACACTGCATTACGCTCCTTATATTTCAGACTATTCATACCAAGACGGGTACCATTTCCATTAGAAACATTTCCGGAAACAAAATCCGTCTCAAACACCCTCTTACCTTTAACATACACGAAAAGATGCTGCGCTGTCAAATTAATTTCAACATAGGTATCACCATAGTCTTTCTCTCCATGGCTAGCCGCTTTTTTAGTAAAATAAGGCTCTCTTGTCTCAACAACATGATTCCGCATTGCCTTCTTCAGTGCCTTTAATTCTTTCACCGTATCCACTTTCCAGCCATAATCCCCACCGGAAACCGTAACCGGCTTTCCGTAGCTAGTCATAAAACTACGGCTACTCCACATTGTGGAATAGGTTCTATCAAGCTTCTTAACAAACGCTTCTAATGCACGCTTGCTGTATGTAACACTACCATCTTTTCTAAACAAAAGCATGTCCTTAATGGCATTTTCATCAAAAGCAAGCCGGGTTACTCCATCATCATAAGTAACCGCTGTCTTTAAATAACCGTTTGCCTCTTCTAACGATTTCTGCAAACTTTCATCATCCGCAGTAACCGTTGGATTCAAATAGCAATTTTCTTTTTCCAAATTAATAGACTCATCCATATTGTCAACTGCCTTTGTCACCTTCTCGGTAAAGGTGTTCCAATCAAGGCTTGACCCTGGTTCCTCCGGAACAATTACATACTGTTTCTGCGTGTAGGTAAGGTACGCATTCTTCGGTTTCTTCTGGTTTTCTTTCTGCCCACAGGAAAGTGCATTCAGGCTGGCTTCCAATTTAGCTGAATCATAAGAAACGGCCTGTTTCCCTATCTCCTGCTTTGAAAAAAGATATTTTACCCATAAAAATCCGCTCTGTCCTCTTAACGCGTCCTGCAAAGCAGTGCCAAAATCAGGTCTCAGCGTAATATCCTCTCCGGAAATTACCTCCTGATGTTCTCCACGTTCTTGCAATGTCAGCTCATAGGTCTTTATCTCCTCGGTCAAAGTTTCCTCCGTGGCCTTCTCTGACATATACGACACATCCATTTCTCCAATCGTGGTATTTGGATAAAAATGCCACTTAAAATACAATGATGTTATTCCATATGCCACTACCAAAAGTGCCACCGGCACAAGGAGTACAATATAACCTCCTCGTTTTGTTCCTTCTTTTGTACTACTCATTTTCTTGACCTTTCTATAAATATGCTCAATTATGTTCATTCTATAAAAAAAGCTAGCTTTTGTCAACCGTTGGTGCTATAATCGAATCCATAAGG
>SVEW01000013.1 GCA_015057205.1 Lachnospiraceae bacterium
TGTTCAGCTATACACTTCCCACTATCTGGGCGTGTTCGGGACTTTCACCCGTTAGAGCGCGCCCATGGCGCGCAAACGCAAAAAAGCTGGCACACTCCTGTACCAGCTTACTGTTTCCTATCCAATTGTTATACCTGCTCCGCCCGCGTCACAATGTCGATAAATGCCCGCATCTGCGGATTCACCCACTTATCCTTGCGGTAAAGAAGCTGACGATACATGGTAAGCGGCGATTCTTCCGCAAATTCCTCCACCTGTACCTCCTTCAGCGTTCCCTCTTCCAATTCCTGCGCAATCGCAAATTTCGGAAGGAAGGAGCATGCCTGCTTCGCCTTCAGGAAACGTACGATAAATTCCGTACTTCCTGTAGTCAAAAACGGTTTCACTTCCCGTCCTCGCTCCAGCAAATAGCGCTCTAACGCCTCGCGGTAGGAAGCGCCACGTTCTGTTAAAATAATCTGCTGCTTCAATATGGTGTCCATTGACAGGCTATCTGCCGATGCCAATGGATGGGTGGCATTCATAACCGTAACCACCTCTTCCGGCTCTTCCATCTCTTTTACAAAATTCATATCCATAACCCGCTTATCCATCAGATAAACGATGTCCAACTGGTTCCGGTTCAACAGTTCCAGTAAGTTCGGCGGGGAATCCAGTTCCATCTCTACCGTCACATCCGGATGCTCCTCATGCAATTTCGTAAGCAACTCCGGCATCAATTCCGCACCAATGGACTCTATGGTTCCGATGCGTAATTCTCCCTTAATCTCAGTGAGATTGCCTACTTCAGCCCGCGCTTCCTCAATCTCTTGTAAAATTCGTTTCGCCCGTATCTCAAAGGTTCGGCCGCTCTCAGTTAATTGTGTCTGTTTGCCGATACGATCAAACAAAACCGTACCAAGCTCTTCTTCTAAGTGTTTAATCTGAATAGTCACTGCTGCCTGTGAATATCCCAATCCCTGTGCCGCTTTTACAAAGCTACCTGCTTGCGCAGCCTGTAAAAACGTACGTATTTCTCGAATTTCCATGTTTTCCCTCTTATAAATTGTTAATTTGCATTTTTTTAACTCTTTTGATATTTTATTTTCTCATATATTATGTTACATTATATATGGAAAAGTTTCAATCCATTTAAACAAAATATTTAATTTTTTTAAAGATATGAGGGAAATGAGCATGAATAAAAAAGAGTACTATCAACCTTATCTAAGTATTTTAGCCGAAGAGTTAAAACCTGCTATGGGATGTACCGAGCCGATTGCATTGGCTTATGGTGCTGCGAAAGCCAGAGAGATTCTTGGCACTATACCAGAGCGTGTTCAGGTAGACGCAAGCGGAAGTATTATCAAAAATGTAAAATCCGTTTACGTTCCTAACACCGGTCACTTAAAAGGTATCCCGGCTGCCGTCGCTGCCGGAATCATCGCCGGTAAGGCAGACAAAGAGCTAGAAGTTTTATCTGAAGTAACCAATGAACAGATTGAGGCTACCAAAGCCTATTTAGACAAGACACCGATTTCTTTAAATCATATTGATAACGGCCTTACGTTTGACATTATTATCACCGTTTTTGCGGGCGATGACAGTGCCAGCGTACGAATTGCCAACTATCACACCAATATCATTCACACCGAGCATAACGGGAATGTTCTGCTTGACATCCCGGTAGAAGGTGAATCGGAACAGAACCTTACGGATCGTTCTCTTTTAAATATGCATGATATCTGGGAGTTCGTACATACCGTAGACATTAACGACGTAAAGCCTCTTTTAGACGAGCAAATCCAGAAGAACATGGCCATTGCCGAGGAAGGTCTTTCCGGCGAATATGGTTCTAGCATCGGTAAACTTCTTTTAAAATCAGATAATGTGAACATACGAACCAAAGCACGCGCTTTTGCCGCTGCCGGTTCCGATGCACGTATGAACGGATGTGAATTGCCGGTTATTATCAACTCCGGTAGTGGAAACCAGGGTATCACAGCTTCTGTTCCTGTAGTCATCTATGCAGAAGATTTGGATGTATCCGATGACAAACTTTATCGTGCCCTGACACTTTCCAATTTAACAACCATCCATCAGAAATCTTACATTGGACGTCTTTCCGCCTACTGCGGTGCCGTAAGTGCTGCAGCCGGTGCAGGTGCGGGTATCGCTTTTCTTCATGATGAACCCGAAGAAATCGTATCCCTTACCGTTGCCAACACCATCGCCATTATTTCCGGTATGGTTTGCGACGGTGCAAAGGCTTCCTGCGCTGCCAAGATTTCCGAGGCGGTTGACACTGCACTGCTCGGCTATCAAATGGCCAAAGAAGGAAAGAGTTTCTCCTGCGGCGACGGTCTTGTTTCCGCCGACGTGGAGGCAACTATCCGAAGCATCGGACGCCTTGCTAAACAAGGTATGGAAAAGACCAACGATGAAATTATTGATATTATGATTTCGGAGTAATCCGAAACCGGAGGAAACGCATGAAAAAAATAAGTGAATTAAAGAGCCTGCTCGCTGAGGGCGGGCTTTCTTCCCGCTTTCTGACAATTTATGGCTCCAAAGACTCCTTTTCCTATCAGGAATCCAGGTATTTAAAGGCTTTGGACGCTTTTTCCGAAACCTTTGGAGACGGGGAAGTTTCCCTGTTCAGTGCTCCGGGCCGTACAGAGATTGGCGGAAACCATACGGACCATCAGCACGGTCGCGTCCTGGCAGCTTCCATCCATTTGGATGCCATTGCCGTAGCACGCCCAACCGCAGCTCCGGTCATTCGACTTTTGTCCAAAGGGTATGATGTGGTGGAAGTTTCAATCACAGACCTTTCTATAGACGAAAACAACTTCGGTACCACTGCGTCCTTGATTCGCGGTGTGTGCGCCGATTTTATCAATCGCGGCTTTGCCGTTGGGGGATTTGAAGCCTACGTTACTTCTGATGTATTAATCGGAGCCGGCTTGTCCTCCTCAGCCGCTTTTGAAATCCTGCTTGGAACTATTTTGTCCCACTTTTATAATGATGGCAAGGTGGATTCTGTCACCCTTGCACAGATTGGCCAATATGCTGAGAATGTCTATTTTGGCAAACCTTGTGGACTAATGGACCAGATGGCCTGTTCTGTTGGCGATCTGGTAGCCATCGATTTTGCCAATCCGAAGGAACCGGTGGTAAATCAAATTGCCAATCCCCTTATGGATGCAGGGTATTGCCTATGCGTTACGGATACCAAGGGCTCCCACGCCAACCTAACGCCGGATTATGCCGCCATTCCTCAGGAAATGTGCGCCGCCGCTAAGGTTTTGGGGAAAGAGTTTCTAGGAGAGCTTTCCCTTGATGAGGTATACGCCAACCTCAATATCATCCGCCAAAAAGTCGGAGACCGGGCCACACTACGAGCCATTCATTTCGTAGAAGAAAACAACCGTGTTTCAGAGGAAGCTGACGCATTACGGCAAAAGGATATCAAAAGCTTTTTGAAACTGGTGAACGCCTCAGGACGTTCCTCCTTCCAGTTTTTACAAAACGTCTACACGCCTCAGGATTTGACACATCAGAATGTGTCCGTTGCTCTGGCGTTAAGCGAGCATCTCCTTTGCGGTCAAGGTGCTTGTCGCGTACACGGAGGCGGATTTGCCGGTACCATGCAGGCATTTGTGCCTCAGGCATTGGTGCAGGATTATAAAAAGGGTATGGAATCTGTTTTCGGACCGGATGCCTGCCATATTTTATTCATCCGTCCCTATGGCGGTATAAAACTATTATAAAAAAGAGAGGTATTCCTATGAAAAGTATTCTTGTATTAGGCGGTGCCGGATACATCGGTTCTACCACCGTTTACGAACTGATTGCTGCCGGCAAACGGGTAGTAGTTGCTGACAATTTACAAACCGGTTTTCGCGAAGCGGTTCATCCGGATGCAACGTTTTATGAAGGGGATATTCGTACACCGGGATTTTTGGATTCTATTTTCGAAAAAGAAGACATCGACGGTGTCATACACTTTGCAGCCAGCTCCCAGGTTGGTGAGAGTATGAAAGATCCACTAAAATACTATAATAACAACTTATGCGGAACAGAAGTGCTTTTGGAAAGCATGGTAAAGCATGGCATTGACAAAATTGTTTTCTCTTCCACCGCTGCAACCTACGGGGAACCGGAGAACATTCCGATTCTTGAAACCGACATCACCAAACCAACCAACTGCTATGGCGAAACCAAACTTTCCATGGAAAAAATGATGTACTGGACCAGCGTAGCCCACAACTTACGCTACGTAGCCCTTCGCTACTTCAATGCCTGTGGCGCCCATGCCAGTGGCAAAATCGGCGAAGCCCACAATCCGGAAACCCACTTAATTCCATTGATTTTACAGGTTCCAAACGGAAAACGTGACTTTATCTCCATTTTTGGAAATGACTACGACACCAAGGACGGCACCTGTATCCGTGACTATATCCACGTAACGGATCTTGCACAGGCTCATATTCTTGCCATGGATTATTTAAGCCGCGGTGGCCAAAGCAATACCTTCAACCTTGGTAACGGCGTTGGTTTTACCGTCAAAGAGGTAATTGAAACAGCCCGCAAGGTAACAGGACACCCAATTCCTGCCAAGGAAGAGCCACGTCGCGCCGGCGATCCATCTACCTTAATTGCCTCTAGTGCAAAAGCGAAAGAGGTATTAGGTTGGAATCCGCAATTAGCTAACCTTGAGACCATTATTGAATCCGCATGGAATTGGCACAAAAATCATCCAAACGGATACAACGACTAAACTATCCTCAAAATGTAACCCCTGCAGAGCTATCCTTCTGCAGGGGTTCTTTACACTACCCTATTTAGCATAATTTAAAAAATGTTTCTTCGTCAGCTCCACCAAGCCGGCAAATAAAAATGTGGCCATAAAGATCATCAAACCGAACATTGGCACGCCAATAAACGCGCTGAATTGACACATATCAATTTCCTCTTTAAGAATATCCAAAAACAAAACATGTGCAAGGTAGATGGTAAAAGCATGCTTTGCCACCAGTTCCACCCAGCAGCGCATAGTATCCGTCAGCTGACACGGTTTCGACCTCATGGTTGCCAGAAAAATGGCCATGGCCGCTATACCGATTAACACATTTCGATATTCAAAAAAATCTTCACAATGCGCCCCGTCATTAAAGGAATAGGACAAAGTTGCTCCAATAACAATCGTCATACTAAAAATCGCCACCAATGCAGCCCACAACCGCCGCATTTTAATCTCTTTTCGATACCGCCGAATAACGTATCCCATAATAAAATAACCTAAATGACAGGAACTTCCCACCAACGGAATCTGGTAACGCACCTCCATATCCATACATGCCAAAAAGAAATTAATTCCCAGCAATACAATATATAAAATCGAAAAGTAACGTACCAGTTCATCACTCATGCCCTGGAAAAGTTTCTGCCAAAACGGCAATGTCAGATAGATTCCAACCAATACATACAGAAACCACAAATGTCGCTTTACCGGCTCTGCAAACATGTCTTTCAGGTCGTAATATCCCCGTTCACGATAACTATAATTCCATACAGCATAAATCAGGCTCCAGATAACCAATGGCTTTAGAATCATTATGACACGATTGAAATTCCGCTTAATATCTACATCGCGCCCCACCAGCAAGGAACCGCTTATCATAAAAAACATCGGCACCGAAATTCTACATATTCCATTAATAATCGTCGCAAAAACATAGGAGCCTACGCTAATTTCCTCCATGGAACGGCAATAATAATTTGCCACGTGAATAAAGATCACCATCATACAGGAAATCACGCGCAAAAGCTCGATATTCGTATCTTTTTCTTGTCTCACTATTTCTTCCCCGCTTTTTTCCTAAGCAGGTCATAATACCATTTACCGTAGCTTGTCAAATTACTTCTGCTAATTCCGGAATGTTTCTGGCAGCTACTTTTAATCAATGAGGTTGACTCTGCTTTATTTGCTAAACTAAACGCTATATAGCTTACACCATAATTATCCAACAGGTCAATCCATTTTTGCCCACTTTTTTTACTGATTCTGCCATTACCACTTGCCTCACTGATTCCAAACTCCGTAACAAAAACCGGCAATCCGGCTTTCAGAACCTTCTTTACATTTTTTCGCATATCCGTTTTATGAGTCGCCGCATAAAAATGAAGTGTGTACATTACATTCTTATCTTTAATCGGCTTTTCCAGCGCCTTATCAATCTCCTGGGACCAGGTCGGTGTCCCAACCACAATAATGGCATCTTTATCATTTTTGCGAATGACCGGAATAATGTCCTCCGCATAGGATTTAATCGTACTCCAGGTTGTTCCGCCATTTGGCTCATTACACAACTCGTAAATCACATTGGTATGGTTCTTAAACTCCTTTGACATCGCCTTAAAAAAAGCCTTTGCCGCTTTACGATGTTTTTTGGGATTTCCATCACTTAAAATATGCCAGTCAATAACCGCATACATATTGGCTTCTGTAGCATATTTAACGCCCTTTTTCACCAGTTTTTTTAGCGCCTTACGATTATTGGCATCGCCGGTGCAATAACCACCCCATTCCTCCGTATACAATGCCAGGCGAACGCAATTCGCTCCCCACTTGTCATGCAGCTCTTTAAACCCTTTCTTATTTACGTAATCCGGAAACCAGGCAAGACCATGGGTACTCACACCACGCAGCTGCACTTTTTCGCCATTCTCATCCACCAGCCCATTGCCTTCTACATGCAGTGCTCCTCTTTTTGTATCCGCAAAATCCCCTTTCGCCGCCACCTGTAAACACCCAAAAAGTAAACAAAATGTTAATAAAATTGAAACAATACTAATTTTTCTCACAATTCAACCTCCTTGTTTTTCTATAGTTTACCGCTATTTTTTGAACTAAATGTGTATTTTCTATTGCAAAAAATCTGATTCTATTTTATAATAAAGGTAAGTTCTGTTTGTTATTTTTTGAACGCTTGAGACTCATCCGAGCAAAGGGGGGATTACATGATCTCAAACGCTTTTGATACGCACTTGGACTTCTCCAAGGTATGTATTACCACCTTGGGGACTTACATCCGTGACCTACGGGAGAAGAACGACATTCCACCGCATTTGGTTTGCCAAGGCTTATGCAGTGAATTGACACTTGCCCGTATTGAGCAAAACGAAATTAAGCCTGGAACGCTTCTTGCCGGAGCGTTATTGAATCGATTGGGTATTTCCGAAGAAGGCCTGATCTCCTACGGTGATTCAGAAGAACAGGAATTTCTTCGTTTAAAATATGCATTGTTGAACAAGGACGCGCATTCCGCATTGGACTACGAACGCAAGCTAAACCGCTTGCATGAATTGTGTGCTGGATCTACCAGCCCCTATCTAAAACAGACTTACCTTTTATTTCAGTTGAAACCATTGCCACCATCTGCACAGAAGCAGGCACAGGTTTTTGCTGCGCTGCGACTAACATTGCGCGATTTTGACATTGACAATATGGATGACTATTGTCTTACACTAAATGAGCAGATTCTCTGCTCCTATTTGGATAAGCACGTTACTTTCTAAAAGATACATCAAAAGACGGTCATTGAAAGGATTTTCTTCCTTCCAATGACCGTCTTTCTTTTCTTCATCTATCTCATTCTATTTGCTTTTCTTTTCATATCTTGCATGAAGAACCAAAGCAATTACAGTAAAGAGAACAGGTCCTACAATACTCCAGATTGTGGTCTGCATATCACCGTTCATAGCCGGCTCAATAATTGTAAATATGTTAGCAAATGCTACGGTTGCTGTTACTAAAACAGTGAAGATAACAGTAGCTGCATCATTCTTGAATACAACGAATGATTTCTGAATGTTCTTGTTTCTCTTGAATGCAATGAACGCACCTGAGATGAACAAGTATGGCAATGTCATAGCTACGTTGGTCATGGAAACCAATACGTTGAAGAACTGTGCCATAGCGTCTCCACCCATAGCAATTAAGAGGTCCATTACTACAACAACTGCACACTGAATCTTCATAGCGTTCTTAGGCATACCATCTTCCATCTTGCAGAAGTATGCTGGTAACAATCCTTCCGGAGCACCTTCGATTAACTGTTTCAATGGTGCATAAATCAATGTAAATACAGCACCTGCTAAAGAACAGAGAATGGAGATACCCATAAAACGAGCGATTCCATTACCAAATGCAACACAACCTGCGTTGTTCATTCCAAATACTTTTCCTAACTGGAATCCTAAGTTGTTCATAATTACATAAGATGCATTTCCCTTATGTACTGTATCACCTGCAAGAGTTGCATCCCAGTTTGTGAAGATACCTACGCAGAAAATACCGATAGCGTATCCAATTGCAATAATGAATGCTGCAATAGTAAGTCCCTTACCAAAGTTCTTTTCCGGATTCTCAGTCTGGTCAACAAGACCACCAACTGCCTCAGTTCCACCAAATGCAAACAATGCGTATACAAGGAAACCAAGTACAGAAATCGGTGCTAATAACTGTGGATTTGGAGAAACAAAAATCTTGGACATGCTTGGTACATGCTGTAATAATTTACCGCCGTTACCAATCCAAACGATTAATGCTCCACCGATCAATAATACATTTAATGCCATACAAGCAATACCACCAACAGTAGATACTACTTTAATCTTGTCAAGACCTTTACTACTGAAGAATGTAACTACTAAAATAAATACAACTCCCAGGATACCAAGTGTCTGAGGTGCATTCAATCCAAATAAGGACCAAGTACCCGTAGTATCCTTTCCAAAAATTGCATTGGATACCGGAACCATGATACCGGATGAAATGTTTACAAGCCAAATAACATAAGATGTATACCACATAAATGTAGCAACGAATGCATATTTGGTGTTTACGCTCTTCTCCATCCAAGAGAAGATTCCACCCTTTTCATCTTTGAAAGCTGAACCATATTCAGCAATCATGAAAGCGAATGGAACGAAGAATACGATTGCAGAAATTACATAAAATGGAATTGCACCGTATCCCATCAAGTAGAATGATCGTGGCATGTTGTTAAACCCATAAACTGATGTGAAAATCATCAGAATCAGCGCCACCAATGAAAGTTTTTTCTTTTCATTTGACATAATAAAAACTTTTCTCCTTTATCTTTGTATTTTTGTATATCTCCCAGCTTCGTCACGCGAAACCTTTAATACTATAATATATTCACAACTTTATCACAATAGTGTTTTTGTATCTTGACAAGAAACTTATTTTGTTTTATAATCTTCTCACGAAACTTTTGGCGCGATATTTGTAGAATTTGCGATTCATTATTCCATTTGCAAGTGAATTTAATAAAATTTATTGATTTTTAGGAAACATTAACATGAACGAAAGTAATAACATTCAACAATACGTTGGCGAGAACATTAAGAAATTTCGCCTTGCACACGGCCTTTCCTTAGAAGAGGTGGCCGCCAGGATTTACAAGAGTAAGTCCACTATTTCGAAATACGAGAAGGGAACCATTGCCCTTGACATTGGAACCTTAGATGAGATTGCCCATGCATTAGACGTTCATCCGGCACAGTTGTTGATGACACCAACACCGGTTCGTAACGCCCCTCAACAGCAGGGATTGCTTGAAGAATTTTACATGTTCTCCTACGATGGTAAGGGCAAACGCATCATCCAGAGTATCATCGAACGATATCATACGGATGAACCCGGAACGTATTCTATTCAATTATTTTACGACGTCCCTTCCAAGAAACAGTTGGGAGATTGCTCTGTTTTATATCAAGGCACCAGTAATAAACACGAGGTGTTAGAGAACTATTCCCTGGTGAATTCCAGACATCCAATTGAACAAATTTGGCTTAGCTGTATCAGCGGTCTTTCACAGAGTCGCATACAGGTTGGCTTTCTTGCCGGCTTGCTGAGTTCCACACTTTTGCCTGCTGTACGCAAGGTCGTTCTTAGTCCGAGTCCCTTAGCTGAGGATGAACTGATGGAACATCTTGTTTTTACCAAGCAGGATCTTCAGACCATTAAGAAGCTAAATATCTTTATCATTGATGAATTCATTGCATAAGAAAAGAGCCGGTACCCGGCTCTTTTCTTAATATATCTATTATTTTCCTTCGCAGGTATTATAGATGTGTTTAACCAGGTCTAATACTTTACTACTGTAACCCCACTCATTATCATACCATGCCAAGAGTTTTACAAAATGATCGTTTAACATAATTCCCGATGTCTCATCGAAAATACACGTCTCTGTACAACCCTTCAAATCTTGAGAAACAACGTCCTCATCTACATAACCCACAATACCTTTTAATTCGTTCTGAGAAGCTTCTTTTACCTTCTTGCAAATGCTCTCATAATCCGTTGCCTTCTTAAGGCGAACCGTTAAGTCCACAATTGAAACATCGTTCGTCGGCACGCGGAAGGACATACCCGTTAATTTTCCCTTCATCTCCGGAATAACCAATCCACAGGCCTTTGCTGCTCCTGTTGTTGACGGAATAATATTATTAAATACGGAACGGCCTGTTCTCCAGTCACGTCCTGCTCTAGCGTCAACAGCCTTCTGCTTGGCAGTTGCCGCATGAATCGTTGACATCAAACCTTCTTCAATGCCATATGCATCGTTGATAATCTTAACCAATGGTGCAAGGCAGTTGGTGGTACAAGATGCGTTGCTAACCACATCGTACTCCGGTTTATACGTTTCATGATTGACACCCATAACAAAGGTCGGCATCACACTATCTTTGGACGGTGCAGTAATTACAACCTTCTTAGCACCGGATTTCAAATGCGCACCGGCCTGCTCTACTGTATTAAAAGCACCTGTAGATTCAATAATATACTCAGCACCGCAACTCTTCCAATCAATCTTCTCAATCTCACTTTCGCTGAACACATGAATCTTCTTTCCATTGACGATAATACAATCTTCTCCGGCTTCTACTGTCCCAGGAAATCTTCCATGCACACTGTCGTAACGAATCATGTAAACCATATGCGGAATATCGGCATTTCTTAAATTAATTCCACAAAGGTTAAACTCATCGTTTCTTTCCATGATAAGCCTGAAAATAACTCCACCAATTCGTCCAAATCCGTTGATTCCTACGTTAATCATTGCTAATCCCCTTTTTCTTGAATTATAATAAAATGTATGTCCGGCTTCCACAGTTTCCAGACACCAAGAGAGATTGTAACACTCTCCCACATTTCTTGCAACGGGAAATTGCAAGAAAAATGTATTAAATTAGGAACTATCTGCACAACTGCCAGACAAAAAAAGGAAGCAGAGTACTATGGGCACAGTTCTCTGCTTCTGAAGTGGTTTTTTGTGACAAAATAATACAAGGGAGGCGGATTATTATGCGTTCTTCAACTGCAAATAATCGTCTCCTGTGCGCAACGAAACAACTGCTGCACGAACCTGTCTAGCTGCACTAGCTGCAAGACGTCTGATCTTCTTCTGCTCTACAGGTGGCTCCAAATTGAAAGGATTCATGTTACCTTCCATGTTGTAAACCTGCTCCTGCTCAAACCATTTATCATAGTCAGATGCAAAATTAATAGTGCTTATTCCGTTTCCTGCATAGTCTCTTTCCATCAATCTCATGTCTTACTCTCCTTTTGTTTGCTAAACATTCATCTTCAATCCTCGATGGATTCTACTCTCATTTTTGCATCTTGTCAACAGTTTTTTTTAACTATTCATGTATTTACTTTAATACAACTGTATTTAGGACTTTTTTGTATTTTTATTTTAACGCCTTTAAAATTGCCTTTGCTGCCTGCAATTCCTGGGCCGTTGGCTCATATTCTTCGCAGTATCGCGTCTTTATGTAGAGTTCACGAAGCGCTCTTGCTTTTGCATTTTTCTCTTCATGCAAGTCTACCCGTTTCAAAATATCTTCACTGGTATCTTCCGGTTTCACTGAAAATCCAATTTTCCTGACATATTGAAGATACTGTCGATAATATCCGCGCATTTTCCCACGTTTTCCTTTTTCTCTTACGAAAAAGCGCTCTCTATCCGACAATCCCTCGATGACAAAGCTTTTTTTGTTAAGTTTAAAAATGTTGTGTTTTACTCTGCCAAAATCAAACTGCGGAATTAGAAAATATAAAACCACCGCCACAACAACCACAATAAGAACACCAACAATTACCCGTCCTGTGACAGGATCGATTTCCTTAAGTTGGGACGTCAACTCCGTTTCATTCCAAATATACGTTTTCCCGGTTTCTCTGGGATACGGCTTTCCGGTTATCTTGCATTCACAATGCATATAGCAATCGTATGCCCATTCCTTGATAAAAACAATTCCCTCCACAAAAAACCGTAAAATCAGCCCGAAAATCAGAAATCCATTCTTAGCAATCTTAATCCATGGGATAACATCCAGCCGCGTCAACTGTTTTGCCAAAAATCCCATGATGCCAACGCCACACATCAATCCTACCAGGTTCACCAGTCGGGACATCCGATCTGCCGCCATTCCTAACCGAAGCTGATGCAATACATAACTTCCCAAAAGCACATGGGCACTCAGTATAACATAGGGATCTGCTCTGTTGCTCTCCTGATAGAAGGAAACCAAAAACATAAACAGAATCATCAGGCCTGCCGCAACTACCAACTGTGCAAAATACACCCGCCGATAGGAATGATACTCCATATCATACGTTTCACCATACGCAACCATCATCAAATAGATAACCACGACTGCTACGTAAACCTGCATGGGCAAAATGTCCGTACAAAATACCGCCACCCCCGGCAACACCGTAGGAATATAGCGCAAAATCCATTTTTCCCGCAGGCTGTAAGACGCATATGAAGCAATCGCCGTACTCACAAAAACAGCCACCAAATATTGCCATATATCCGTCGCCTTGAACTCTGTCAAAACAAATGCCTCTATCAAACACACCGTACTCAGACTTTTGACAACCGTCAATTCTCTCATACCGGCACCTCCCGTTTATTTCCGCATTTCACTTTTTAATTCCCGTACCAGTTCTCTTACCTGGCGAACTTCTTCTCCTGTAGGATTGTAATCCTCCTTATAGCGCACCCGAATATATGCCTCTCGCAAGCGGTCATTCTTTTCTTTTGTATGCCCATATCTTTCCATCCGTTCCTGAACATCTGCGCTCGTATCGCACTCATAAAACACATATCCGTTTTGTTTTCCTTTGCGGAGACAATTGCTATAACTGTTGCGGATTTTTTCACGATTCCCATGTCCGCGTTTGGCTTTTCGCGGCATACTCTCCAATCGTTCAAAGGTAAATCCGCGTACACCTGCTACCCTTGACCGGAAGTGATACCGGTCCCTCAGCTTATAGTAGATAAACACCACAATTGCCAAAACAACCAGCACTGCCAAAGCAATTCCAAACGCGAGAAGCCAATTATCATTCATCTCCGGTACATTTGATGTCCTTTTGGGCTGCTTGAAACGACTTTCCCCAACCTTGACTTTATCGATGATTTTTTTATGCATGATGTTCTCTTCTTCTAACTTATGCACTTTTTTTCCAAGGGGAGTACCTGCTTTCATGAATAATTGAGTCACTAAATTTAGCAAAATTCCAATCGGCAAAAGCAAAAAGCTGATTATTTCGCCTGCATCCAGCATCAATAAAATTTTTATGATTCCGGTCAAAAACACAGCCATTCCGACTACACCAACTAAAAGTACTACGTTCAGTACTTTTTCCCGTCCATCTTTCTCAATGCCCAGACGGGCCTGACGCAATACATAACTTCCCAATAATACGTGAGCAATCAATATCGCATACGGCTCCACTCTATCACTACGCTGAACAAAGGAAACCAGAAACATAAACAGTATCGTCAAGCCTCCCGCTATCAACAGCATAATCCCAAAAGCCCGGCGATAGGTCTGATACTCTACGTCGTACAAATTGCCATATGCTACCAGCATCAGGTAGATAATCACTACCGACACGTAAAGTTGCAAGAAAAGATTTTGTGTAAAAAAGACTGCCATTCCGGGCAAAACCATAGGAACATAGCGTAGAATCCCTTTTTCCTGCAAGCAATACGAGATATCAGCCCCAACCACTGTGCCCAACATAATTGCCAGAAGATAGGGCCATATATCCACAAACCTGCACTCCACCAGAACGAAGGCTTCTATCAAGCATACCATGCTAAGACTCTTGCATACCATCAGTTCTTTCATGGTTTTTCCTCCTGTATTCCCTTTCCTTCCAGAATGCAAACCTCGTAATCCGATATCCCACGCAAAATTTCAAGCGCTTTATCGCTGTTTGCCCGCAAAGGCGGTGTAACAAGAATGTAACTGGTTCCGCTTTTTTTCCGCTTACTGCAACGCATGGCAAGTTCTTCAAAGGTTCCGAGGCACTGTCCATTCGCACTGCCTAATCCATACATTAAGGCGCGAAAATGTTTTTCTCCCAATCCCTCTTCCATCCAGGATAAACTTCCTATCGGACTTCGCAAGTCGCCATTGGTGTAAAATTCATAAGGCAGATGCATCTGCTCTAATTTTTCACAGGCAGTACGTACAATCTCGTAGCAAGACTCCAACTGCTCCAGTGTTCCGTTTTCTACATTCAACACCACTACCACGTTGGTCTCTGTGGTATGGTCGTACTGCTTAACATACAGCTCTCCGCTTCGGGCCGTCTTGGTCCAGGAAATGCTTTTCATAGGCTCGCGTCCGGTGTATTCCCTAAATCCCATGGTTAAAACCGGATCTTCAAAAATAAACCGGCGAACAGAAATATCTCCCATCAGTCCGCCCAAAGTCTTCAGAGCCACCGGGTCATCTGTATTTCGTGGCATTATTACCATTTTTTCCCGTTGGGTTCCATTTCGTATATAAGATTTCACGCCCAGCAAATCGCCCACTTCAATCTTATATTCGTTGCGCTCATATTCGCCTCGTCGTGGAAGGGAAAAGCGCATTTTCAGTTTTGCTTTGGAACGAGGTAATACATACATCTTGAAATTTGATGCCAAATTAAATAATAACGCGCTGATATTTCTGGCCATCCACTCATCGCTTTCCTCAATCCTGATGTCTTTTGGCAGGTTTTCAAATACCCGCACATACATCATAGGCAAATATCCAGTATTGGTCACCACAGCCGTCTGCGTAATTACTTCCCCCGGCTCAGCCAGAATCCGGTCATATTCCGAACGATAACTGATATGGTTCATGGCTCTTTCCGACCAATGAAACTCCAGATAAAGCACCAGAGCAATCAGCACCACAACAATTGCGATAATCATAGCTTTTCAAGCGGTACGCTGACCGTCTCCAACAACTCTTCAACATATTTCTGTGCATCTTTACTGTTTCCTGTGGGGATACGATGTGGCAAAATGTATCGTGCCTCGCGTTTTATATCCTCCGGCAGCACATAATCTCTTCCATCCATGGCCGCGACAATCTGCGCCGCCTTGTAAAGCGCAAGACCTCCACGGGTAGATACGCCACAGGTTAGTCGCTTATCCTGTCTGGTCTCTGTAATCAAATCCATCAGATACATCAGCACTTCCTGACTCATGGTTACCTTCTCAATTTCAGCCCTGCAAGCCGCGCATTCCTCCGGTGTAGCCACCGGTTCCAGCTCATCTAACAATTTCACGGTATCCTTACGTGTAAGCACTGCCATTTCCTGCTCCGGTTCCATATAGCCCATAGAAAGTCGCATAAAGAAACGATCAATCTGTGCCTCCGGCAATGGGAACGTTCCATAGGATTCAATCGGATTCTGAGTCGCCATAACCATATATGGTTCCTGCATACGGTAGGTTGTTCCGTCAATTGAAATCTGCTTTTCTTCCATGGTCTCTAAAAGTGCCGCCTGCGTTCTTGGGGTTGCACGGTTGATTTCGTCTGCTAACACAATATTAGCAAAAAGTGGCCCCTTACGAAACTCGAACCCACTGGTCTTCTGGTTGTAAAAATGAATACCCGTAAGGTCTGACGGCAATAAATCCGGTGTAAACTGAATACGTTTAAAATCCCCTCCCAAGCTTTTGGAAAATGCACGCAACAGCATGGTCTTTCCGGTTCCCGGCACGTCCTCTAGTAATACATGTCCTCCCCCAAGAAAACATACCAGCACCTGTCGAATGACTTCCTCTTTGCCGTAAATAATTTTGCTACAGTTTGCAACAATGCGCTCACTGTACTCCTTCACAATTTCCTTATTCATAATACCTCCTCATAATTATCTAATTATTCCCATTATAGCACACGCTTTTTTCATATTAAATAGAAACTTTATGTTTTTTATTCATTTTTTCAAACAGTACCATAATTCATCTTAAATGTTCGAAATAACATTGACCATTTCGATTGCCCCCAACGCGCAATCATATCCCTTATTCCCCGCTTTCGTTCCTGCACGCTCGATGGCCTGTTCTATGTTATCCGTGGTCAGCACCCCAAACATTACCGGAACGCCACTGTCTAAGGAGACCTGGGCAATGCCCTTGCTAACCTCACTGCACACGTAATCGTAGTGGCTGGTGTTTCCTCGGATAACTGCACCTACGCAAATAACCGCGTCATATTTTCCGCTTTTTGCCATTTTCTGCGCCAAAATCGGAATCTCAAATGCACCCGGCACCCATGCTACCGCAATATTATCGTCTTCTACCCCATGTCTGGTCAGCCCATCCAATGCACCGCTAACCAGCTTGGATGTAATAAATTCGTTAAAACGAGCTGCTACAATGGCTACCTTCATATTCTCTTTTGCTACTAAATTTCCTGATAATGTTTTCATGATAATCCTCCTCTTTATGCAATGCGGAATGTGTCATCCGCCATAATATGTCCCATTTTTTCTTTCTTTGTCTGTAAATAAAATGCATCGAATTTCTGCGCTTTGATTTCAATCGGCACACGTTCCTTAATGGAAATGCCGTATCCTTCCAGGCCGTATACTTTTTCCGGATTGTTGGTTAAAAGCCGCAATTCCTTGGCACCAAGTTCCCGCAAAATCTGCGCTCCAATCCAGTACTCCCTAAGATCCGGAGCAAACCCAAGTTTTACGTTGGCTTCCACCGTGTCATACCCCTGCTCCTGCAGTTCATAGGCTTTCAGCTTATTAATAAGTCCAATTCCACGGCCTTCCTGTCGCATGTACAAAAGCACACCGCGTCCCTCTTTTTCAATCTGTTGCATAGCTGCTTCTAACTGTTTCCCACAGTCACAGCGCATGGAGTGAAATACATCTCCCGTCAGGCACTCGGAATGTACGCGGCACAACAAATCCTTTCCGTCTCCAATTTCTCCTTTTACCAACGCCACGTGATGCTCGCCGGTCAACGTGTTGATAAATCCATATGCTCGAAATACCCCAAAATCAGTTGGCATCTGAACACTTGCTTCCCGCTTTACATACGTTTCATGAAGTCGCATGTAGTCCTGCAAATCCGCAATGGTGATGTACGTCAGGTCATGCTCTAGCGCCATTTTTTCCAGTTCCGGTCGCAGCATCATATGTCCGTCCTGCGCCATTACCTCGCAACAAAGTCCGCATTCTTTTAATCCCGCCAAGCGCATTAAATCCACGGTCGCTTCCGTATGGCCGTTTCGTACGAGGACACCACCTTTTTTTGCAATCAGAGGAAAACAATGTCCCGGTCGGCGGAACTCCTCCGGCTTTGCATCCTCCTGCGTACAACGGCGCATGGTCATGGCACGTTCATAAGCGGAAATTCCGGTTGTGGTATCCCGGTGGTCGATGCTTACCGTAAATGCCGTTTCGTGGTTATCTGTGTTTTTGGTTACCATAGGTGGAATCTGCAATTTCTCTGCCAACTCCTCCGACATGGGCATACAAATCAGTCCTTTTCCGTATGCCGCCATAAAGTTTACCTGCTCACCGGTGACACTCTGCGCCGCGCAAATCAAATCTCCTTCGTTCTCACGGTCATCATTGTCACTGACAAGAATCATTTTGCCTTGCTTTAAATCTTCCAAAGCCTGCTCAATCGTCGTTTTCATATTACCCTCCTATACAAATCCATGCTCGCTCAAAAATTGCATGGTTACTTTTGATTCTTTTTTTGTTTCCTGTGCAAAAACCAGTCGTTTCACATACTTTCCTACAATGTCCGTCTCTAAATTCACGTATCGCCCCACAATCCAGTTTTCCATATTGGTTTCTGCCCGTGTATGGGGTATCAGCGATACAGAAAAACTATTTTTTGTAAGTGTCGCCACCGTCAGGCTCACACCATCGATGGCAATGGATCCTTTTTCCACGATGCCCATCAAAAGTTCCTCCGGCGGTTCTATCTCGACCCAAACGGCATTTGCCTCCGGTTTTACACTGCACACCCGGCCAACGCCATCGATGTGCCCGGTCACGATATGTCCACCAAACCGTCCTCCTGCTGCCATTGCTCTCTCCAGATTCACCGTTTCCCCCAGCTCCACGGCACCAAGGCCGGTTACTCTAAGGGTCTGAGGCATCACATCCGCCCAAAATCCATCCTCCGCAAAATCCGTTACCGTCAGACACACGCCATTCACCGCGATACTGTCTCCTATCCTTGTTCCTTCCAAAACAGTTTTTGCTCGAATGTGGAGCCTTCCGGGGGCTTTTTCTTTTAAAATCCCCTTTTCTTCTATAATTCCTGTAAACATGCTTTTTCTCTCCTATAAACTATCAGAATGTCTTCATCCCAGCTTGTAATTTCAGTCGGTCGCAATGCGACAGCATCCGGCAGATGAAGTCCTGTTCCTCCAATGGGGCTTTTCCCATCTCCACCAAGAAGTTTGCCTCCAATGTAGACATACACCTTATCCACCAATCCTTCTGAAAGAAAGCTCCCATTTACTTCTGCACCACCTTCTACCAAAAGACTGTCGACACCGGCCTCGTATAGTTTATCCAACAATGCCATTAGGCTGACTTTTCCGTTTTTCTGTGGGAGTCGCTGAACGTTTACCCCTCTTTTGGTCAGCTCCTTTTCTTTTTCCGGTTCCATATCGCAAGTTGCTACCCAAAGAGGCACCTCTTTCGCCGTCTGCACCAGTTTGCATCCTTCTGATATACGGCCTTTTGTATCCAGCACAATTCGTAACGGATGGCTAGGATTCTCCATCCCCCGCGTAGTCAACATGGGATTATCTTTTTCCACAGTTCCCATTCCTACCAAAATTGCGGCATATCGATTTCGCAATCTGTGCACATGGGCTCTTGCTTTTTCCCCGGTTATCCACTGGGATTCTCCATCTGCCGCTGCTATCTTACCGTCAGCCGTCATCGCATACTTAAGTGCCACCAATGGTCGCTTTTTTTCTATGTAATGAAAGAAGATATCATTGATTGCATCACATTCTTCTCTTAAGAAATCCACTTCCACCTCTATACCGGCATCTCTTAACTGTTGTACCCCTTTTCCGGCCACCAGCGGATTCGGATCTTTCGAACCAACTATCACTTTTGCAATTCCCGCTTCTATAATTGCCTCGGTACAAGGCGGTTGCTTCCCATGATGGCAACAAGGCTCTAAGGTTACATACATGGTGGCACCCTTCGGGTCATCCGTGCAATACTTTAGGGCATTTCGCTCTGCATGAAGCTCGCCATATTTTTCATGATAGCCTTCGCCAATGATTTTCCCATCTTTCACAATCACAGCTCCCACCAGTGGATTCGGATTGGTATGACCTTCTCCTTTTTTTGCCAGGTCTATTGCCCGACGCATGTACTCTTCGTGATTCATTGCTTTTCCCCTTTCTTTCCTAGTTTGTCGGGTGTCCACCCTAGCGGTTCCCGGCTCTGGTTGCCTCGGGCCGCTGCCTCGCACTATCCTCTCACTAGCACTCGCTTTTAGCTCGAGCAGTGTTCGGATATGGCTCGCATAATAAAACTCCCCTGCTATTTCAGGGGAGTCCTCCTTGTAATAAAAAAGCTCTGGAATTCGAAAACTCCAGAGCCTGCGTCTCATCTACTAACTTCATCGACACACTTTCTTCCATCCAGACTTTACTGTCGGCTTCGGAATTACACCGAATCATGCCTTACGGCTCGCGGGCTTTACCGCCGGTAGGGAATTTCACCACACCCTGAAAATGTTGTTGCAATTATTCTGTTTCTATCTATTATATTACGCAATTATCACTAAATTGTCAATAAGTTTTCACGATTTGTTAAAACCCTCTTATTAGCATGGCAAGCTTCTTGCCACAAATAACTCCCACAATACAGCAGGCAACACTCAAGGCAATGTAGCTGCCCCCTGCCAGATAACGTTTGCTTTCCAACAGGTTAAAGGCTTCCAGTGAAAAGGTTGAAAAAGTGGTAAAACCGCCGCATACTCCCGTCTTCCAAAATAAAACTGCATTCTCTGACACGTTTTCTCGGTTGCTTGCAAAGCCTACCACAAAACCAATCAATACTGCTCCTATAATATTTGTCACTAAAGTCAAAACCGGGAATTCCACCTTCATTGGTATCAGGCTGATGGCGTAGCGTGCCAGCGCTCCCAGGGCGCCACCCAGCGCCACAAATATAAAACTCATATACTTTTCTCCGCTTTTCTGCTTACTCTCTCAAGCTATTTTCATCCAATAAAAAATCAAAGATTCCCATGATTGTTATTCCGTGCTCGTTTTGGCGACATGGCGTGTTTCCATTAACGACAATGATTTTTTCAAAAGAATCCGGTATTTTTATCAAAGAAGCCTGTTCTTGTTCTTCTTTTTCTTGCGTTGGGAGAGCAAACGCGGACTGTATATACCAACGCTTGCTTCCCTGATTTACAACAAAGTCAACCTCCAACTGTTTCCGAACTCTCTTTTCATCTTCGCTGTCTCGAACTTCAACAACACCCACATCCACATTATATCCTCTATAAATCAATTCGTTATAGATAGCATTTTCCATCAAATGTGTTTCTTCATATTGTCGGAAATTCAATAATGCATTTCGCAACCCTAAGTCCGTGTAATAGTATTTGGATGGCGTACTGATGTATTTGCGTCCCTTTATGTTATATCTGTCAGCGCGTTGTATGATAAAACATTCCTGCAAATAGGTAAGATAATTTGCTACCGTCGGCATAGAAACAGCTTTATTTCCGTTGCTATTAAACGTATCTGCTATTTTTTGCGGATTCGATAATGAGCCGACAGCAGAAGCCAGAACCTTCATTAGTTCCTCCATTCCGGACTCGTCTCGAATACCGTAACGTTCGCTAACATCTTTTAAATATATCTCACGATTTAATCGTTCAAGATAAGCACTTTTAGATG
Organism: Lachnospiraceae bacterium; assembly: GCA_015057205.1. GTDB lineage: Bacteria > Bacillota > Clostridia > Lachnospirales > Lachnospiraceae > XBB1006. The sequence goes on from SVEW01000013.1 coordinate 21,301, forward strand.
CCGAATCCGGTTCAGCAAGTATATGTGGCAGTCCTCCGTAATAAAGGTAATCCTGCCATGCTTCTTGCTTATCCTTTCCAGAAGCCGGATAGTACTCCGAAAATGCCAGCGGCGCAACATGTATCTCATCCCCACGTCCCCGAAATTCCGTTAAAATATCAGAAGATAAAAACTTTGAGTTACTTCCGGTAACATACACATCTACATTTTTTCTCCGTAAAAGACCATTTAACACACCGTATAACCGGATGGGCACATCCGGATTTTTCATTTCTGTCTTCGTGATAGCATACTGCGCCTCATCAATAAAAATGTAATATTGCTTTTCTTCATCTTCAATTTTTGCTTTAATATATTCATACAATTTATGTGGATCACAGTATTCGTAATATTCTTCATCATCCAAGGGAATCGCGATGATATTCTCTTTTTCTACACCTATACTAATCAGATAGTCATAATAAATATTAAAAAGCAAATAGGACTTTCCACTTCTTCTTATTCCCGTAATAACTTTTATCAACCCATTATTCTTATGGCTAATTAGCTTGTTCAGATATTTATCTCTTTTAATTTCCATATCTCCAACCTCTATTTTAGATTTTTGGTACTTTGACCATTTTTCTAAAGTATAAATAATTTCTCTCTAAAAATCAATATCCTATTTTAGATTTTTGGTACTTTGACCATTTTTCTAAAATAGAATATTTTCCGGCCTCTCCACAAGGAAGGTTGCACCTGCTAACTCCAGTTCTTCTCTGTCCCCATATCCCCACAAAACTCCGGCGCAATCGATTCCAATTTCATTTGCCGCAGTAATGTCGTACTTCCGGTCTCCCACCATCAGCACGCGACTCAAATCACTTACGCCAGTTTCTTTTAACGCATGGCGGATAACATCGGCCTTAGTTGGACGCTCCTCGCTTGAAGTTGCCACCACATCAAAATATTGTCTCAACCCGAAATGCTCCAACACAATGGTTGTTCCTCGAATGCTTTTTGAGGTAGCAACTGCCAGTTTTTTCCCCTGAACCTTCAACTCCTCAAGCAATTCTCTGATTCCCGGATAGACTTCATTTTCATAGACGCCTTTTTTCAAATAATACTGTTTGTAGAAAACAATTGCTTTTTCCGTTTCTTCTTGTGTGTAACCCAGTACATTTCCAAAGGAATCCTCCAGAGGCGGCCCCACAAATCTTCTTAGCTGACTTTTATCGGAAACTACTCCCCCCATCTTCTGAATGGCATATTCAAAGCCATTCACAATGCCGGGACCGGAATCCGTAAGGGTTCCGTCTAAATCAAATAATATTGTTTCATACTTGTTATTCATTGTTTTCCTCCAACCACTCATCCGCTTCCTCTCTGGAACGGAAAATCGTAATATTCTTGGTCTCCCGGTACTGCTCAACCAATTCGTAAATACGCGGAAGCTGTTCCTTCGGGAAATCCAGAATATATTGCCGAAACTCAGGATCAAATTCCTGCTCTATCCATGGCATATCTTCCCGTTTCGTACCAATTCTCGTTTCTGCCCCTTTTAGGCATTGCTCCAAGGGATAATCCAAAATAATAACGTCCGTGCATGCTTCGAACCGCATCGGTAAGGTTCTCTGATAATTGCCGTCAATAATCCAACTATCCGTCTGCAAAATCTCCTGCAGCCGCTGGTCTAGCTCCTCCCGGGTAACCGTCGTTCTGTCTGGTTTATGAAAGAGCATATCCATATAATAAAGCGGCAGTCCCGTCTTATCCCGTAATTTTCTGGCAAAGGTGCTTTTCCCTGCTCCGGGGCTTCCGATAACCATGATCCGTTGCATTTTATACTTCTCCCGCGTCAGTATGCAGGAATCAACGATTTTTACCGCGCCATCCCAGGGTCTGGTCATTTCATAAGTGTGGTCATACGCAAAACCGAAGTGTTCTGCGACTTTCCGGGATTTTGTATTGTCCTGAAAATATCCGTATGTAAAATCGACTGCCCCAAGTTTCCGAAATGCAAGGTCTAATAAGAGCGCCACGACTTCCTTGCCATATCCCTTGCCCTGACATTTTGTGCCGATACCGATACCGGATTCTTCAAAATGTCCGGGAGATATTTCTTTGATTCCGCAAAAGCCAATAGCCTCATCCGTTTCTTTTTCAGCAACCAAGTAGGCGTAATGGTCTTTTTGGAATTCTATGGTTCGTTGGCATCGCTCTATAGCATCTTCCTCCGTCAAAGTCGGCTGAAACAACATCCATTGGTACACCTCCGGGTCACCCCAGACATTTCGAAGCATGGATTTGTAGTCGCTTTCTTTTGCCTTGCGAAGAAGGATATGTTCACCTTCTATTCTATCAAACATCTATCTTTCACCTTCCATCATACCAATTCCATATTTATGGATTTTTCCGAAAAACCGCATTTTCTGTACATCTCATACGCCGCCCCGTTCTTTGCATTTACCTGAAGCTCAATACCGTCCGCACCGGAAATCGTCTTTAGTTCTTTTACCTTGTCAAAAAAGAGATGCCCGATTCCCTGTCCTCTAAAGCTCGCTTCTACTGCCATGCTACTTATAAATAGTACATCTCTCGTAACATGAGCAGGACTTTCCACGTGCTTATGCTCAACTTCCAGCACTCCGACAACCTTTCCGTCCACATCCGCCACATACAGGTTGCCGCTTTTACACATCAAATCAAAAATTTCTTCCGATATAAGATTTTCATTGGATTTGTAAATGTCCGGCCGCCATTCCACGTGCATTTCCTGCACCTGGTTCATAATGCTGCGAACCGCATTAAAATCGTGCGTTTCTGCTTTTCTCACTTCTCTGCTCATGTTTTTCTCCTTGCTCTTGCTTCATCATGGAAATTGCTTCCTCCTCAGACACGCACTGTGCAAATC
>SVEW01000014.1 GCA_015057205.1 Lachnospiraceae bacterium
CGGGCGGCAAAGCTTGGAAAACCTACGGTATTTGCCATAGGAAATGCGCCTACGGCATTGATTTCTTTGTATGAGTTGATGGAACAGGAAATTTATCGTCCGGATTTTGTTATTGGCGTGCCGGTGGGATTTGTCAATGTGGTGGGGGCGAAGGAGTTGTTTTTAAACAGCAATGTACCCTATATTATTAACGAAGGAAGAAAGGGTGGCAGCAACGTGGCGGCAGCCATTGTGAACGCCCTTTTGTATGGAATGCGATGAGACATGGATTTACGACAGGAAGTTGTGCCGCGGCAGCAGCCAAAGCCGCTTCCTATATGCTTTTGACGGGAAAAGAAAAGAAAACCATACAGATTATCACCCCGAAAGGGATTCCCTTTGATGCGCAGATTTGCAACATTTTGCGAAGCGAGGACAGGGTGTCTTGCAGTGTAACGAAGGATGGGGGCGATGACCCGGATATTACCACCGGCGCTGATGTGTATGCCACCGTTTCCTTTGGTGCAAAGGGGGTTGTCCTGAAAGGTGGAGTGGGTGTGGGAAAAGTGACCAAGCCCGGACTTGACCAGCCGGTAGGAGAATCAGCCATCAATCGTGTGCCGCGGCAAATGATTCTGTCCGAGGTGCAGGAAGTGATGGCTTTTTGCGATTACCAGGGTGGCTTGACGGTGGAAATATCGGTGCCGCAAGGAGTGGAATTGGCAGAAAAGACCTTTAATCCCAGACTGGGGATTGTAGGTGGGATTTCTATTCTTGGAACCACGGGAATTGTGGAGCCCATGAGTAAACAGGCGCTTTTGGACACCATTCGGGTGGAACTTTCCCAACAAAAGGCATTGGGATATCCGGTTGCTTGCGTATCCCCTGGAAATTATGGACAGGCTTTTATGGAAGAAGCTTTTCAGTATGATCTTGACAAAAGTGTCAAATGCTCCAATTTTATTGGAGATACTATTGACATGGTTGTGGAGCTTGGATTTGAAAAAATGCTGTTAACCGGCCATATTGGTAAATTGATTAAAGTTGCCGGCGGCATTATGAATACCCATTCAAAAGAAGGGGATTGCCGGATGGAGCTTTTATCCAGTGCGGCGCTGCTTAGTGGCGGGAATCTTCAGGTGTGCAGAGCTATTCTGGATAGCGTAACCACACAGGAAGGGGTGCGGTTGCTAAAAGAAGCCGGAATCCTTGAGGAGACCATGGCTTATGTTATGAAGAAAATTATGTTTTACCTAAACCGAAGAGGTGCAGGAAAACTGGAAATAGAATGTATGATGTATGAAAATGAAAGCGGTCTTCTTGGAAAAAGTGAGGGGGCGCTTTCGTTCCTGGAAATTTGTAAAAAGATGTAAGGAGTGCATATGATTTATTTTGTTGGTGCCGGATGCGGGGCGAAGGATTTGATTACGGTGCGTGGATGGAAACTGTTGCAGAAGGCAGACGTGATTATTTATGCCGGATCTTTGGTAAATCCGGAACTTTTAGAAGATGCAAAAGAAGGCTGCGAGATTTATAACAGTGCCAGTATGACACTGGAAGAAGTACTGGAAGTTATGGTAAAGGCAAATGAGGAACGTAAGAATCTGGTGCGTTTGCACACAGGGGATCCCAGCGTCTATGGGGCTATTCGTGAGCAAATGGATGAGCTGGAAAAACATGGAATCGCTTACGAAAGTTGCCCGGGAGTGACAGCGGCTTTTGGCGCAGCGGCATCCTTAAATCTTGAATATACGTTGCCGGGAATTTCCCAGACGCTTATCATTACCCGTATGGAAGGAAAGACCGGAGTTCCGGAAAAAGAAAAAATAGAAGCCTTGGCCACTCATCAGGCAAGCATGGCTATTTATCTGAGTGCAGGCATGATTGAAAGTTTGTGTAAACGTCTGGTTGAGGGTGGATATCCTGGCGAAACACCGGCGGCCATTGTGTATAAAGCTACCTGGCCCGAAGAGGAGGCCTGTGTGGGCACGCTTTTGACCTTGCCTCAGATTGCAAAAGAAAAGGGAATTACCAAGACGGCTCTCATTTTGGTGGGAGAGGCCATTGCCCAGCGTGGTTATGAAAAGTCCCGTCTGTATGCAGCGGATTTTGAAACAGAATTTCGGAAAAAGAAAGGATTGTCATGATTATAAATGTGTGCTGTTTTTCCGAAGAAGGGGAAAAACGGGCGAAGGAGCTATTGCAAAAAGAAAAGAATCATCTGGTGCGTATTCGAAAGGAAGAACCGATTCGGGCATTTGTGGAGCATGCATTTTTTATGCATGAAGGCCTTTTGTTTATTGGGGCCTGTGGGATTGCAGTGCGTATGATTGCGCCCTTTGTGGAGGATAAACGAACTGATAGCCCCGTAGTGGTGATGGATGAAGTGGGAAAGTATTGTATCTCTCTTTTGTCCGGGCACCTGGGTGGTGCCAACGAGCTTTGTCGGCATGTGGCAGAACTTTTGCAAGTCGAGCCGGTGATTACGACGGCAACAGATGTGCATGGTGCTTTTGCGGTGGATGTGTTTGCAAGGCAAAATCAATTGGACATTGCACCAAAAGAAGGGATTCGGAAGGTTTCTACGAAGGTTCTAACGGGAGAAGTGCTTCGTGTGGCATGCGAGGATGGAATCGGTATGGAAGGAGTTTTGCCGGCGCAAATTGAGATTGTGCCTTGGGGAGAAGCTGCGGATATTGCGGTTTCCGGAACGGCAAGGCAGGTGGAGCGTGCGACGGTAACCTTATACGCCCGGCCGTTATGCATCGGCATGGGGTGTCGTAAAGAGGTTCCATTTGCACGATTGGAGGCTTTTACAAGGGATTTGCCCTGGGAGGAGATAGCATGTGTTTCTTCCATTGACCGAAAGAAAATGGAATCGGGACTTCAGGAACTGGCATCTTTTCATCAGGTGCCTTACGTTACCTATTCAGCGGAAGAGCTTGACCGGGTAACAGGAGCAAAGGCGGAGTCTTCTTTTGTAAAAGAGACCGTAGGTGTATCCAATGTATGTGAAAACAGTGCCCTTTTGGCAGCAGGCGAGGGTGCGATTCTAGAAATTGAAAAAGTGGCGGAAAATGGCATGACCTATGCCGTTGCCCGCAAAGGTAAGATTACCCTGAAATGGTAGGAGGTAACCGGATGAAGAATATCATAACAGTAGTGGGCATTGGCCCGGGAAAACCGGAAATGATGACGGAAGAAGCGGTGGAAGCATTGGCTTGCAGCGATGTGATTGTAGGATACACGGTGTATGTGGATTTACTCAGGGATGAATTTCCGGATAAGGAATTTCGCACCACACCGATGCGGCAGGAAATTGAACGTTGCCGACTTTGCTTTGATTTGGCGAAGGAAGGAAAGCGTGTAAGCCTGGTGTGCAGTGGAGATGCAGGCGTGTACGGGATGGCTGCACCTATGTATGCGCTTTTGCCGGAGTATGAAGAGGTAGAGCTTAGCGTGGTTCCGGGAATTACGGCAGCCAACAGTGGTGCGGCAGTGTTGGGTGCACCCTTAAATCATGATTATTGCGTTATTAGTTTAAGCGATTTGTTAACGCCCTGGTCCGTCATTGAAAAACGCTTGCAGGCGGCGATTATGGGAGATTTTGCCATTGCGCTTTATAATCCAAGCAGCAAAAAAAGAGTTGATTATCTGATGCGGGCCTGCGATATTATGTTGGCAGCCGGAGCGGGAGAAGACCGTGCCTGCGGGTATGTGGAGTCCATTGGCAGAGAAGGAACGAAGACCCATGTGTGTACGTTAAAAGAGTTGCGGGAGTGTTCGGTGAACATGTTTACCACCGTGTTTATTGGAAATTCCCAATCTTATTTGCAGGGGGATAAAATAATTACCAGGAGAGGTTACAGCATATGAGAAACGTGTGCATTTATGGAGGAACAACAGAAGGCCGGCTGTTGGCAGAACGTTTGGCATCGCGGGGAATTGGTGTGGACGTGCATGTGGCGACGGAGTATGGAGAGCAGGTTTTAACCGAAACGGAGAACTTGCATGTGTATACCGGGCGACTGTCTGTAGAGGATATGAAAAAAGCCTATGAAACCCAGCGTTACGTGGCGGTGGTGGATGCTACCCATCCCTTTGCCCTTGAGGTGACCAAAAATATCAAAGAAAGCCTTGTGGCGCAGACGATACCATATTTTCGCTTATTGCGGGATGTAACAGGAGATACCAAGGAGACCGTATGCCGGTATGCAACGGCGGAGGAATGTGCAAAAGCGTTGGAGAAAACGATAGGAAAGATTTTTCTTACAACCGGTAGTAAAGAATTAGCCACGTTTTGTACGCCTGCATTGAAAGAACGCCTGGTGGTGCGGGTGCTGCCGGGGATGGAGAGCATATCCCTTTGCTATGAAAATGGAATGTTGGGAAGTCAGATTGTAGCCATGCAGGGGCCTTTTTCGGAAGAAAGTAACCGGGCGCAGTTTCGTCAGTATAATGCGGCTCACGTGGTGACCAAGCAGACGGGGAAAACGGGTGGACTGCCTGAGAAAATAGCTGCTGCAAAGGCCGTTGGAGCTACGATGCATATGATTTGCTGTCAGGAGGAAAGTTCTGAGCAAAGCTACGATTTGGAAGGTATTTGCAAAGAATTGGAAGGCATTTGCGGATGTGACCTTTCACCGGAAAAAAAGGTGCAGACCGTTGTTCTTGCGGGAATCGGTACCGGGATGGCTGAGAATATGACGCTGGAGGTAAAGCAGGCCATTGACAGAGCAGATGTGGTATTTGGAGCATCCCGCATGCTTTCGGTGTGCCCTGCAGGGAAGAAAACCTATCCGTTTTATCTGGCAAAGGACATTATACCGGTATTGGAAAAAGAAAAGCCGGAAACGGCGGTTATTTTATTTTCCGGAGATTGTGGATTTTACAGTGGAGCGAAAAAGATGGAACAACAGTTGCAGAAAGTTCCGGAAATTACCATAAAAATGCTTCCGGGGATTTCTTCGGTGGTGGCTTTCGCTTCTCGTCTTAAAACGGCCTGGCAGGATGGGTTTTTGTATAGCACACATGGAGTAGCCAAGGAGGAATGGGTGCCGGTTTTTGCACATGCCATTCAGCATGAAAAGAAATGCTTTTTCTTAACATCGGGAAAAGAGGATGTGGCACGAATGTGTCAGCTTCTGCGAGAGATAACAAAGCCGGAGAGCGAAGATTTGGTTGTCTACGGGTATCAATTGGGTTACCCTTCTGAGGTGGTGGGAGAACTTGATTTGTATAGTCCACCAACCGCAGATGGACTTTACGTGGTATATTATTATGCTGACAAGCCTTGCCCAAAGCGGTTAACGCCGGGATTGCCGGATGATTCTTTTACACGGGGCAGTGTGCCGATGACCAAGGAAGAGATTCGTGCCATGGTTTTGTGTAAAATGAATTTGTATAAAGATTCGGTAGTATATGATATAGGTGGTGGAACCGGTTCTATCAGTATTGAGGTTGCACGCATGGCGCCTACGATTCAGGTGTATACGTTAGAACGGTTTGCAGATGCGGTGGAACTTTTAGAAAAAAATAAGAAGGATTTCAATGTTTATAACATGACGGTTATTCCAAAAGAAGCACCGGATGGATTGCAGGATTTGCCACCTGCGGATATAGCTTTCCTGGGTGGTACCGGTGGAAAATTAAAAGAAATCCTTGCATGCCTTTATGAGATTAATCCTCAGATGCAGATTCTTTTTACGGCAGTGACCATGGATTCGGTGCTTGCTATGGAAGATGCATTAAAGGAATATCCGGAGGCAAAAGTTGATGTAATTCAAGTTGCAGTAAGTAGGCTAAAACCGGTGGGAGCGTATCGGATGATGATGGCAAATAACCCGATTATGATTTATAATGTGTTGTTATACCAGAATTATCACTAATATTTCATGATTATGTGATATTGTTAGAAAACAGAAGACAAAATATCAGACATAATTAGATATTTGCGAAACTGCTCTGCGGCGTATGCCGCATGAGCAATTTGCATAATAAATCGTCTCTGCAAGTGAACTTGCGAGAATGATTTTTATGCAAATTCAACATGCCACGTTCGTGGCATAAGAGTTTCGCAATTACTTAATCAGACATAATGAACGGGAGGATTCGAAGTATGCTGAACATTGAGAAGAAATCGGAAGGAACCAAATTGACTGTGGGACTTATCGGAAGATTGGATACCACGACGGCACCGCAGCTGGAAGAGGAAGTGAAGGAGGCAATTGATGGAGTAGAAGAACTTGTTTTTGATATTGCAAAATTGGAGTATATTTCCAGTGCCGGACTGCGTGTGCTTTTGTCTGCTCAGAAAATTATGAATAGACAGGGAAAAATGACAGTTTGCAATGCTTCTGAGGAAGTACTGGAAATTTTTGAAGTGACAGGTTTTTCAGATATCCTTACAATTGTTTGATAGAGGCCTGTATGAATAAGAGAAAGAAAGGATGGCTGTGAAGATGTCACAACATCAAAGGGTAGTGATTGCCGCGCCGGGAAGCGGCAACGGAAAGACAATGATTACTTGCGCACTGATACGTGCTCTGCAAAAAGAGGGCTTGTCAGTGCGCTCTTTTAAGTGTGGACCGGATTATATTGATCCCATGTTTCACCGGGAGGTGTTGGGGGTGCCGGCTCGCAATCTGGATTTGTTTTTTACGGATGAAGAAAAGACGAGGCAATTGTTTTTGTTGGAAAACAATGCGGATATTTCTGTGATAGAGGGGGTTATGGGACTTTATGACGGACTTGGGGGCGTGAGCGATGAAGCGTCTACCTACCATTTGGCCAGAACCTTACAAGCACCCATTGTTCTGGTGGTGGATGCCCATGGGATGGGCCGGTCCGTGATTCCTTACATCAAAGGTTTTTTGGACTATGATAGTGAAAAGTTAATCCGTGGCGTTATTTTGAATAAAACCACAAAAAGCTGGGTAAGTATGATTGCACCGCTAATCGAAAAAGAGTTAGGGATTGCGGTTCTTGGCTTTTTTCCAAAGCAGGAGGGGCTGGTGATTGAAAGCAGGCATCTGGGATTAACCATGCCGGGAGAACAGGAGCAGTTGCTTTCAAGAATCGATGAGGCCGCGACGGTTTTGGCAGAGTCGGTGAAACTTAGCGAAATCTTGCGGATTTCCGAGGCTGCGCCGTTGCTGCAGCAGGGGATTCCTATGACGGTGCCTCAAATCAAAGAGGTGCGTATTGCCATAGCAAAGGATGAGGCATTTTGTTTTTATTATGAGGATAATCTGCGCCTTTTAAAAGAGGCCGGGGCGGAATTGATTCCCTTTTCCCCGCTTCATGATGATGCCTTACCGGAATCTGTGCAGGGGATCCTTCTAGGTGGTGGATATCCGGAACTATATGCTAAGGAGCTTTCGGAAAATGAAAGCATGCGTACATCCATTCGCCGTGCCCTTGCATCGGGAATGCCTTCGGTTGCGGAGTGCGGCGGCTTTATGTATCTGCACGAAGCAATTGTGGATGAAGCGGGAAAACGGTATCCGATGGTTGGCGCAATTTCCGGAACCTGTGAGAAAAAGGAGCGGTTGGTACGCTTTGGGTATGCATCGTTTACAGAAAAACAGCCTGCGTTTCTTTCACCCGGTTCTGAAATACGCGGTCATGAATTTCATTATTTCGACAGCACCCAAAATGGCGCCGATGCGGTGGCAAAAAAGCCTACCGGGAAACGAAGCTGGGAAGCTTGCCATATTGGAGAGAATCATTGGTGGGGATTTCCGCATTTGTATTATGAAAGCTGTCCGGATTTCGTGACGCATTTTGTGGATGTTTGCAAAATGTATTGAAAAGCTGACCGAAGTGCATCGCATTACAAGTTAGAAAATGATGTCTGGTCGTTTTAATTCCCAAAAGGCCAAAGTGCTGGCAGAGGCTACGTTTAAAGAATCTACCCCTTTTGCCATTGGAATTTTTACTACATAATCGGATTTTGCAATGGTCTCTTCGGAAAGGCCATGACCTTCACTTCCCATAAGAATCGCAAGTTTATCGATGGATTTTAGAATCGGGTCATTGATAAAGATGCAATCGTCGGTTAGAGCAAGGGCAGCAGTGGTAAAGCCTTGCCGGTGGAGAATGTCAATGTAGTGCGATGAAGGAGCGGATTCCAATCGGGTATAGGGAATCTGAAAAACACAGCCCATACTTACTCTGGCAGCCCGGCGATAAAGGGGATCCGAACAATCCGGTGTTAATACAATACCATCCATGAAAAGCGCAGCCGCTGAGCGAAAAATGGAGCCGATATTAGCCGGATTATCAACGGATTCTAATACCACAAGCCGTTTGGCATCTGCGCACAGAGCCGCTAATGATTTCATAGGGGTTCGACGCAGGCAGGCAAGCAGGCCCCTTGTAACCGCATAGCCCGGAATGTGGCGTAACAATTCTTTCGGAACGAGATATACCTTCGTATTCGGATAATTGGCCAAAAGGGTACGAATTTCCATGTCGGCATCCGATGGAGAGTCACAGGCAAAGACTTCTTCTTCCACCAAAAAACTTTCCGGTTCATATCCCGCAGCAAGTGCGCGGGATATCACTTTTGCACTTTCTGCAATAAAGAGTCCTTCTTTTGGTTCATAATAATGAAATAGCTGGCTTTCGTTTAGCTGAAAATATACGGCAAGATTCGGATGTTTACTATCAGTTATTTTTTCTATTTTATTCATAGGTAATCCTTTCGTGATGAACTATTCAATAACAGTATACTATAAAATCGTGACTTTTTCACATTTATGTGATATGATACTGTCTCGTAGGCAAAAAAGCAGTATGAAGGAGATCGAGAAATGAAAAAAGTAGTAGCATATTTCTTGAGCGCAATTTGCGCAATTGGTTTGTTAGCGGAAGCGGCACCACTAAATGCAGTGCAGGCTAGTGGAAGAACGGCTTATGTGGCACTTCACCAGATTACCGTGCACACCAGCGATGACAATGATTCCAAAGAAGAGTATATTCCGTATCGTACGAAAGTTACGAAGTATACCAACGAAGAAGATGGTTGGATTAAGTTAAAGGTGAATGGAAAGATTCGCTGGCACTATAGTCATGAAGGAGAAAATTCATTGGTGTACTCCATGCCGAAACCAAATTTTAAAGGACAGAATAAGTATCAGACCCGCGTTTTAAAGGTGGCAAAGAAAGTATATACCAAATGGAAGACAGCATATGGACACAATGCATCGGAAGGAAAGAAAGCAAAGAATGGCAAACGATATTTTGACTGTTCCGGTTTTGTATCCTATTGCTTGAATACCGGAATGCACAAATATAGCAAAAAATACCAGCTTTCCAAGAATATCAAAACCATTTATAACACTAAGAAAGTTGGTAAATGGAAAGTGAAGAAAATTTTATCCAATAAGTTGAAAGAATCAAAACTTAAGCCGGGTGATGTGCTTTTCTTTAAGTTAAATGGTGGTAAAGATAAGTATGATCATTGTGCAATTTATTTGGGAAATGGCGAAATGATTCACAGCACCCATAACTTTGGTGGAAAAGTAAGATTGATGCCGCTAACCGGCATTTATGAAGACGGATTTGTGGCAGCAAAACGTTATATACCAGCTAAATAAAGCGAAAGGGCTCCCGTTTGGGAGCCTTTTTTATGTAACGAAAATATAAACGTTGTATAAATATTGATACAAGAAACCAAAAAAGACTTGCAGGTTTCCGAAAAATATAGTAGAATATTAGTATAAAAAATGACCAACATTCATTATTTTTTAAACGCTCTGTTAAAAAAAGAGCAAAGAATGTGTGCATGTTGTCTATTTTAGTAAGATATTCCGGAGGTTTTTTATGGAAAAAGAGGTACGCGTCATTGAGGTGAAGCGGAGCATTTTTGAGGATAATAACAAAGATGCTGACAGATTGAGAGGGGAATTAAAGGAGAAGGGTGTATTTTTATTAAATCTGATGTCCTCCCCGGGATCGGGTAAAACCACAACGTTGTTGGCGCTGGCTAAGGCGCTTGAAGGAAGAGTAAAGATGGGCGTTATGGAAGCGGATATTGATTCGGCGGTGGATGCTGAGACAATGTTAGAACATGGTATTAAATCGATTCAGATTCATACCGGAGGTATGTGCCATCTGGATGCGGATATGACAAGACAGGGACTATATGAATTTGGTCTGGATGAGGCTGAATTGATTGTTCTTGAGAATGTGGGAAATCTGGTTTGTCCGGCAGAATTTGATACCGGCGCGGTAAAAAATATGACTATATTGTCGGTACCGGAGGGAGATGACAAGCCGCAGAAATATCCATTGATGTATGAAACCTGCGATTTGTTAGTCGTGAATAAGACGGATGTATTACCGTATTTTGATTTTGATAAAGAAAATGTGGAGAAGTATGCGCGACTTCGGAATCCAAACATTGACATTATATATATTTCGGCCAAGACCGGTGAAGGGATTGACCAGCTGGCGGACTGGATTGTGAAGGAAGTTCAGGAGTGGCGCAAATAATAGATATTTTAACAAGGGAGATAAAAGATATGGCATTTGATATGGAAAAGTACAACCAGTGGCCGGCGAATCATAAGCATGATAATCCGCCGATGGACAAGATTGTGAAACTGGGAAAGAAAATCACCGACGTGGCAGGACACATGCTGCACGGTGTAAAAGTGGAAGATCCGGAGTATTGGGGTCTTGCTGAAATCATTACCGAAGAGCAGGCAGACATTGCTCTGAAAATGAAAAAAAGAACACCTTACACATTTAAGGAAATGTGCAACTTGTGCGGCATTTCCAAAGAGGGAGAGGAAGCGTTCCAGAAACAGTTAGATGAAATGAGTTATATCGGACTTTTGGAGTACGATTATGGCTATCATTATGATCACAACGGACGTACCCATGAGCAGACGGAACGTCGCTATATTTTACCGATGTTTGTACCGGGTTCTGCGGAACTTTTCAATATGGAGGAGTTACCGGACAGAAGTAATCCGCGTCTTGCAAATCATCCGGACGTGGCGGCATTCTTTGAGCGAATGACTTATTTGCCGTTAGCCGGCGTAACGCAGATGGTTCCTCCTGGAGGTGCCGGAATCGGTATGCATGTTATTCCGGTGGAAAAAGCGATTGAAATGGAGAATACTTCTGTTGATTTGGAACATCTTTCCTATTGGCTTAAGAAATACGAAGGCCATATTGGCGTTGGACGTTGTTCCTGCCGTGCATCTCGTAAAGCCATTGGAGAAGGTGTGGCAGATGACGATTTTGGATGGTGTATCGGTGTAGGTGATTTTGCAGATTATTGCCGTGAAACCGGAAAAGGTCATGATATCACCTACGATGAGGCAATGGCAATTTTGAAACGTGCTGAGGAAAATGGATTTGTTCACCAGATTACCAATATTGATGGTGAAAATAAGATTTTTGGTATTTGTAACTGTAATGTCAACATTTGTAACGCGCTTCGTACCTCTCAGTTATTTAATACACCGAATATGTCCCGTTCTGCATACGTTGCACACGTAGATGCGGAAAAGTGTGTTGCCTGCGGACGTTGTGTAGAGTATTGCCCAGCCGGCGCCACCAGACTTGGACAGAAGCTTTGCTTGAAAGATGGCAGCAAAGTGCAGTATCCGAAGCAGGAATTGCCGGATGCAACCAAGTGGGGCGAGGATAAATGGGATCCGGATTATCGCGATAACAACCGTATTAATAGCCACAAAACCGGTACGGCACCATGTAAGACAGCTTGTCCGGCACATATTGCGGTGCAGGGATATTTGAAAATGGCTTCTCAGGGAAGATATACGGATGCATTAGCGCTTATTAAAAAACAGAATCCATTCCCGGCAGTGTGCGGACGTATTTGTAACCGTCGTTGTGAGGATGCTTGCACCAGAGGAACCATTGACCAGGCAGTGGCAATTGATGCAGTAAAGAAGTTTATTGCAGAAAGAGATTTGAAGGCGGAAACCCGCTACATTCCGAAGAAAGTTGTACCGGCAAGTATCCATATGGATCATTTTGATGAAAAAATAGCCATTATCGGTGGAGGTCCGGCAGGACTTTCTGCAGCCTTCTACTTAGCGGAAAAAGGATACTTCCCGACTGTTTTCGAGAAAAACGAAATGGCCGGTGGTATGCTTCGCTACGGAATCCCTTCCTATAAATTAGAGAAGGATGTCATTGAAGCAGAAATCGATGTTATGCGTGAAATGGGTGTTGAAATCAAGACCGGCGTAGAAGTGGGAAAAGATATAACATTAGAGGAACTTCGTAAACAGGGTTATAAGGCATTTTACATTGCCATCGGATGTAGCGCAGGACGTCGCCCGGGTATCCCCGGTGATACAGCGGAAGGAACCTTTACTGCAATTGATTACTTACATGATGCAAATACCGGTAATACCCATTTTGAAGGAAAGGTGGTTGTTGTCGGTGGTGGTAACGTGGCGATCGACGCATCCCGTGTATCGGCAAGAAGCGGAGCGGCTGAAGTTACCCAGCTTTGTTTAGAGTCTGAAAAAGAAATGCCGGCAAGTGATGAAGAAGTGCGTGAAGCTGGCGAAGACGGTGTAACCATCAAGTGTGGATGGGGACCGAAGGAAGTTCTTACTAAGGATGGCAAGGTAACCGGTATCGTATTTAAGAAATGTCTGTCTGTTAAGAATGCAGAAGGTCGTTTTGCACCGACGTATGATGAGAACGAAACCATCACCATTACCTGTGATCGTATTATTTTTGCGGTAGGACAGCAAAGTGTCTGGGGAAATCTTGTTAAGAATGAAAAGGTTTCCTTTAATGGACCGGCTATCGTTGCAGACAAATTAACCTATCAGACAGAACAGCCGGATATTTTCGTGGGTGGTGACGTTTATACCGGACCGAAGTTTGCAATCGATGCTATTGCAGCTGGACATTATGCGGCAGAATCTCTGCATCGTTACGTACACAATGGACATATGACGATCGGACGTAACCGCTGGGAGTTTAACGAGCTTGACAAGGATAATATTTCTGTAGAAAGTTATGATAATTCTTCCCGCCAAGTGGAAGGTGTAGACAAACGGATTCCGGAAAAATCCTTTAAAGATGCCCACCTTACTTTTACGGAGGAACAGGTTCGCAAAGAAACTGCACGTTGCTTAGGTTGTGGTGCAACCATCGTGGATGAGAATAAGTGTATTGGTTGCGGAGTATGTACTACAAAATGTGAATTTGATGCTATTACGTTACATCGTGATCATCCGGAATGCACCAAAATGGTACCGGCAGAAGATAAGTTGAAACACATTTTGCCATATCAGATTAAACGTGTAGGCAAAATTATTACGCATAGAAAATAAAGGGTGTTAACATGCATGAGTTAGGTGTTGTTTTTTATGTTGTAAAGGACGTAAAAAACGTTGCAGAAGAGAATAAGGTGGAAAAAGTCAATTCTGTTACCCTTCAGATTGGTGAGGTTTCCGGTATCATTCATGAGTATTTGATTGATTGCTGGAACTGGGCCAGAAAAAAAGAACCGGTTATGGAAGAGGCGGAGATGTTCATTGAACAGATTGATGCCGTTACCTTCTGCGAAGATTGTAAGAAAGAATATGGAACCGTGGAACATGGTAAAACCTGCCCTCATTGCGGCAGTGAACATACCTACCTTGTCCGGGGAAATGAATTTCTGATAAAAGAAATAGAAGTGGTATAAATCGTTATGCAGGGGCTGTCGCACTAGATGGTAAATCCATCTGGGCGACGCCCCTTGTTTTGTGTCTATTTCCCCAATCCTATTTACGTTTCCGAATTTATCACCACGCGCACACAGCATTTTTCTTTCGGGGTTGTGTATATGGTATAGTCGTCCAAAGCGTTCTTGTGCGCTTTTACATAGTCGCCAAATTCTTTCCTGGAAAGCTCCTTGTATCCGTAAGTATCAGGGGCGTAGATTTTGGCATTCGGGTGAAAGACGTAGTGGTATTCTCCCAGGTATTCATCACTGGCTGCGTTTAGGAACAATCCCCATTGATCACTACTGGAGATGCCAACATCTTTCTTAAGAAAAATAAGTGAATCTGAAAAGATATCCGTTCCGTCTCCAAGAATGTCCCCAAAGTGCCCTTTCTGTGGCACTTCATACTCGATGCCATTTGCAATAAAGCAGGGGCATCCATCCCATGCCGGATAGATTACCTTCATGGTTCCGTCAGCAAGGGTAAGATAGAGCGGTGTATAAAAAGGACAACCGCTTCTGCCTTTCATTGGCTTGGAATTGTTAATGCACTCGGTAAAAGCTTTCATGATTTCCGGGTCATCAATTTCGTGTTTTATCATACTGGCTTCCTGAAAAAAGCTAACCATCTGCAAATTCTTTAGCTTACCGGGGACCAGGGGAGTAGCTTTTCCGTAGGACAAGCCGCCAATATCCAGAAACAGAGGTTTGGTAAACATGATTTCTTCTCCGGCAGAGGTATCACTGTAACAAAGCTGGCCCAATAGATTTCCGCGTCCTTGCACCAGGAGATAAGCAGAAAGTTCCTGCCCATTCTTATCAGTAAATTTAATACCTTTCTCCCCATGTCGGGCAGCGTCTATAAAGCTTTCGCATTTTTCCAGTTTTTTAAAACAGCCCTTTGTGTAATCCTGTTGCATCAAACCGTGAAATTCCACATTGTAAATATAAAAATGCTTGTCATCGGTGCGGTGAATCCAAACTTCATTGCCCTTCTTAGATGCTGCAAATTCGGTTTTATGCTTTCCGCCAAGATCTTCGCAGTGAATGGATTGCAAATCCAAATTATCGGTAATACAGCTTTTTTCCTTGTCCCACGCATATAATCCGCCATTTACGGTGAAAATGATCTTTTGGGCATCGGCATACAATAAGTTGGGCTGGGTGAAGACCGGTTCTGCAATATCTATTTTTCGTTCTTGAATTTCCAGCCGGGGCCCGCTGTAATCGTCCCAGGCATTCGGGTCATTCACAGCACCGGCGCTCTTGCTTGGGAAGGGGTGGTCTATATTTTTCCCGCTTTCGGAGGCAGATACACCACCTGTCAGAGTACAGCCGGATACCAGTAAAATAATAAGCAGGGCAGCTACTGTTGCCGGCACGCTGGATTTTTTGTATTTCAATATATGAGAAATACGCACGCGGGCATTGTGTTCACCAAAGCAAAGAGCGCTTCGGGCAACGCTTTTATCCACAGCAAAGGAAAGTAGTAAGCTACTGTAGGCTTTGCGAATGTCGACTCCTTCGGTTGCCAAAACATATTCATCACAGCTCATTTCCATATCCTGTACTAGCAGGCGGTATGCAAGCCATACCAGCGGGTTGAACCAGTAAATTCCAAGCAAAAGAGTAGCCAGCAGTTTGAAAAACGGATCAAAGCGCTTGATATGATACCGTTCATGCGCCAAAATATAGCGCTGCTGTGTATCGGATAAACGGAAAGGAATGTAAATCTTAGGACGAACAATTCCTTTTACAAAAGGAGTGGAAATCCGGTCGCTTTCGTAGATGTTGTCTTTAAAAAGCACAGCTGTTTCCAGTTCTCTCTTTAGGCGCAGTGCAGCCAACGTGTTTTTACCTATAAAGGTCAGGAATCCCACAATCCAGAGGCCGAAAAGCACTGGGATGAAAGTACGCTCGGTATAGCCGGTGGGAATGGTGGCTTCGGTACCGCGAGATAGGATTGCATTCTTAGTTTTTCCTGATTCAGTAACGAAATTTTCTGCGTCAGAGCCGGTTTTTCCTTTTAAGACAGGGAAATTATCTTTTGTTGACGTAGAAAACGTATTGCTTTTGGCTACTTCAGACGGGATACTTGATTCTCCCTCGGTATAATTTTGAGAAGAATCGGTATTTGAATACGAATCTGCGGTATGAGAAATGGCTTTTCCTGTTTGGGTACTGCGTTCGGAAGAAACAATATGCTGTGGCACAACATTAAACACACTGATTATAGATGGCAGGGAAACGGGACAAAGAAGTCGTAGTCCCACCACTGCCCATAGCAGATAGGCATAGCGCCGGGGCAGTTTGCGAAAAAGAAGTCCCCGCACAACCAATACAATCAAAATGACCACAGAAATAGTAAGAAAGCTGTCATAAAAATAGTTAATCACTGTACTCATCAATTACCCTCCTAATTTCCTCCGCTTCCTTGGCTGATAATTTCTTATCTCCGAGAAAAGCGGCTAAAAACTGTGGCAGTGAGCCGTCAAAGGTGCGTTCCACAAAATAATTGGATTCTTCTGCCTGTACCCGTTCCTTCTTGATCAAAACAGAAATTACGGCATTCTCACTTTGGATAAAGCCCTTTTCCGATAGCTTCTTAATAGCGGTGTAGGTGGTGGATTTCTTCCAGCCAAGCTTCGTAGCACAGAGCTTAACCAGCTCACCGGAGCCAAGGGGAGCATGATCCCATACCACACACATGAAGCGATAGTCACTGTCACATAATTTCAACGTTTCCATAGTTTACCTCCTAAATGGTCGGTTATTACCGACCTCTTATCTCGAGTCTATAACAACCGACCAATATTGTCAAGCATAATTTTTAAAAAATGTTTTCAATCTCGAATAGGTATGCTATACTAGAAAAAGTGACAGTAATTTAAGGTGGGTTTTTTTAATGAGTAAAGTAAAAGGGAAGCCGATTGCGAATTTCTTGTACATATTGGTATCACTGTGTGCAATCGGTTTTTTAATGTATGCCTATTTTCGCCCGCATCTGAATACGAAATTACAGATGGAGCCGGTTCTGGAATTGAAAGACGATTGGATTTATGTGTCGCCGGAGGGTGAAACGAAATATCTGAGGGAGGATGAATTTAAGCCTAATCAAAAGAATGGATTGATTATATCCCATGTTTTACCGAAGCGTGAGAAGGTACCATATGATACCTTGGCATTGTGGAGTGTGTTTCAAACGGTGGAAATAGAGATTGATGGGAAGGTGATTTATTCGAACGAGGATTCGACCATGAAGGCAAGAGGCCTTGAACGAAATCAGGGGTCAATATGGAATTTTGTCCATCTACCATATGAGTCGGCAGGAAAAATAATGACGATTCGAACGAAATCGCCATATCGGGATTTTCAGGGGCATCTTGGACGATGTATGCTGGGAACCTATTCCGGTGTATATTCTCGAGTGAAACATGATTATGCCGTAAGAGTGCTAGTGTCGCTAGTTTTTATACTGATAGGAGTGATTTTTTTCATTTTTCATTTGGTGCAGGCACGAAAGTCCTTATTGCTGTCTTCCGGAACGATTAGTAGTTTGTTTGCGTTTTGGTTGGGACTTTGGACATTTACGGAATCTCATGGGGCATCGTTTTATATCGGAAATGCGCCGTTTATCTCTATTTTATCGTTTGTGGCTGTGCGTATGGCAGTAATTTCTTTTTTGCTGTATTTTAGAAGCGTATTTGCCAGGGATTTTCGAAAATGGAATGGTGCTTTGCTGGTAGTGTTGTGCCTGGAATTGGGCTCAAGTACATTATTGCAAATCTTGCAGATACGGGATTATTATGAGTCCGTGGGCGCATATGTTGCCCTGCTGGCAGTAATGTTATGCAGCGTTTTCTTCGAGATAGTATATTCATTAGCAAAGAAGAAGTATCAGGAATACAAAATGTTGCTAATAGCGACGTTGGTACTTAGCCTTTTAGTGGGATTGGATTCTGTGCTTTTGGGATCCGGTCAGAAATGGCATATTCCATATGGGGTATCCACGTCTCTTGGAATGTTGCTGTTAATTGTGGTATTTACGGTGAATGAATTTACCAAAGCGAGAAAACAGGCCATTTTGGCAGCACGTGCGGAGCATTTTCAACAGCTGGCACAAACGGATGCATTGACAGGTGTTAACAACCGTATGACGGAGAATCGTTGGTTGGAGGCGCATCGCGTTATGACTCCGGAAGAGAAGATGAATACCTGTGTCATTGTATGTGATATGAACTGCCTGAAGATTGTGAATGATACCTATGGACATCAATCGGGTGATGAGGCTATTCGCATTACCGCGCGTCTGTTAAAGGAGTGTTTTGGCGTGAATGGTGTGGTTTGTCGAACCGGTGGTGATGAGTTTACGGTATTTACAGATAATATGAATGCGGCGCAGGTAGAGGGCTGTATTCAGCAAGTGCGTCAACGAGTGGAAATAGAGAACCGCAATACCGATTATCTTTTGTCGGTATCTGCCGGCTATGCCTTCTTTGACCCGCAACAGGATATTGCGTTAGAGAATACCATATCGCGTGCGGATGATGCAATGTATCATGATAAGATGTTAATTAAAAATGTAATATGGAAGAGGTAGCACGTGGGTGCTACCTCTTAATTTATTCTGCAAACAAAGCGATGCATTTATTCTTTTTGATTACCATATAAGCAGGCGATTTGTCTTTCACTGCCTGTTGGAAGTGGTAGGCATTTACCGGTGAAAATAAACGGTTTTTCTTAGAACGGATGAAAAAGCGAACGTCGCTACTTAAAGGCATGTAATGCTGATCGGACAGGTTGGCATTCCTTTGGGTATAATAAAACAGATCCAAGTTGGTGCTGGTATGGAAAAATATGGGCAAGGTAAGGGTATCTTTGGTTTTTAACACCTTGCGTGCAAAAGCCTTGCTGCCCGGTACTTTTCCGAAGGAACCATCTGCCAGGGTAATGTAAATAGGTGGCGTGTGGATGCTAAATTTCATTTTTGGTAAATCTTCGGCCAGATCTGCCAAAAGAGATTCATCGGTAACATGCACGATACGCCCGTTTACAAGTACATCGGCGGAGGCAATGGTAAGGCTATAGGAAAGTGGAAGTTCCTCAGCCGTTGTAAAAGTTTTATTCCATAGGATATAGTCATCTGTCAAAACTTCCTTGTCTTCTGTCTGTTCGTAGCAATGAATATCCCCAAGATAATAATTCTCTTTTCCGGTGGCAATGGTTGCCATAATTTTCTTTCCATTGTCGTCAAGATACCATCCTTTTGCAAAATCGGTGGCTCCGCTGGTGGTTCCATAATGTTCAAACCTGGACCAGTTTTTCCAGTCTTTTTTGCTATAAGATTGTTCTAATAAAGTGTCTTTTTCAATGTTATAACGATATTGTAGCCTGGTCTGGTTCATGCGACGAATCAGAATTTGTGTACCATCTTCATTAACAAGAGCAGCGGAAGCATCTTCTCCTTGGGGAGATTCGCATTTAATAGCGGCAAGGCTTAGTTTGCGAAGTAGTTTGTGCTGTACTTTATCCCATACGTAAATGCCGTCATTAATGCGGACAATCAGCCTTTTGGTATCTACAAAAAGAAGCATGGGAGTATTGTTCCAGGTTGTATTGTACAGATGATACGAGGCAGTCGTAACATCGATGGAACGTTCTACCCTTTCCTTCTTGGCGTTGGCCTGAGGCTTTGTTTTCTTTGCGGTGCAGCCGGAAGCAAGTGATAGCGCAAGGGCAGTGCAAAGACCCGCAAGTACCCAGGTTTTTTTAAATTTTTCAGTGTGCATAAATCATATCCCCTTTATAAAAAACATACTTTAAGGCTATAACACGCAGGAGATGAAGTCAAGACTTTTGCAAATTTTATTTGTTTTTATAATACCAGGCAGCTTTGAGGACCACCAGCTTGTTTTTCTGAAAAATGGAATTGTATTCACTATAGGAAACCGGACAGAAAGTGTGACCGATTTCGATGGTGATATTAGGAATTTTGGCATTGTAAAGCAGGTATTCCCGCAGGTTTCCTGCACCGGAACCACCGTAAGAAGCAGCACTCTTGTAGCCGGTAAGCCCCCGCGCCATCCAATAAAGATCCTTCGTTTCTGATTTGACTTTATTGTCTTTGCCATTGTAGTCGCCAAAAATAATCTGTCCCATGGCATGGTAGTTGATAACGGCCTGCAATTTTTGCTTTTTCCTCAGTTTATTTGTAAACCGCATGATGGCTTTGGTTTCCCGTTCGCTGCCGGCTTTCCATCCGGTAAACCCTTCGCTGCCGGGACGCCCGGATACTTTGAAATGATAAGGATAATTGCGATTTAAATCAACACCGCGACTATTGGCTTTCCAGCGTGGGTGCCGGGTTTGAGAAATGGTAACACCATCCGGATTGGCCATAACAATGTAATGAATCTGCAGATTGTTAAGGGCGTCTGCGGGTTTCATGCCGTTCAGACTTTGGTTGTAGTTCAGTAAATAGTATTCAATCTGTCGCATGGCAAGGACGCTGCATGCATATTCTCTGGCGTGAAGGGTACAAATAACCATGAATGATTTTGGGGCTTTGGGATTGCCGATGGCAACGTCATACAGTTTGCGCCCTTTGACGGTAGTGCCAATGCTTGTGACACGACAGCGGTCAGGGTAGAGGTTAGCAAGTTCTTTACAGTCCTCTGCCAGGGAATGATAGCTATACTTCTGTTTGGTAATCTTTACGATTGTATGTGGGTTGACCGTTGCCGAAATGGCCTGTCCAAGAGAGCCATTGGCGGCAACCGGAACGATGTTATAATCATATTGGTTACCGAGGGATATGGAAGAATCCTTATACGTGCATTCTTCCACGGTTGCAACCGGTTCGCTGCTAATGTCATTGCGATAAACCTGATATGCGACAGCACCTTCAGCCGGCTGCCAGGTAAGAACAATGGCATGTTTGGAAAAAAGAGTAACGGTTACCATCTGGTCATTCCATACAGGAAGTTGAAGTTCGCCCGGATTGTCGGGATTCTCGGTTGCGACAGGGTCCGGTTGCGGATTGTCGTTGGTATCCGCAGCAAGTGCCGGCATAGCGACTTGCAGCAGAAGAACCGTGCAAAGGACACAGGATAGAAAACTTCGTTTCAAATTGAAAATCATTTGTCTCCCTCCTTTGCCCCGGACAAAATAAATAAGGTAGAAATAATTAATACAAATCCGATTACGTCAACCAGACTAAAACTTGTTTTTAACCATAATATAGAAAGAATTGCTGCAGCAACCGGTTCGCTGGCAGCGAATAAGCTTGACTTGGCCGGACCAATGCGTTTGATGGCATTGCCATAAAATAGGTAGGCGAATACGGAACCGCCAAGCACAATGAATAACATGGAAATAACAACGGCCCAATCAACATGCACAGAATAATTCCATGGCCGGAAAAGCAGGCAAAGAGCGACTCCGCCAAACAGGAAAGCCCAGCCGATAATAACTGTGGAAGGGTACCGTTTGTAAATTCCTTCCGGAATAACCGTATTCAAAAACATAAAAAAAGCAGTTGCCACACCCCAGAACAGTGCCGCCGGTGTAATTACCAAAGAGCCAATGTTTCCGTGAGTGGAAATAAGGAAAATGCCGGCTAAGGCCAAAAAGATGCATAAAACCTCTAACTTGTGGGGGGCGTGCTTGTCCCGTAGGCAAACATATAACATGGTAATAACGGGACATAAGTATTGCAGTACCGTTGCTGTTCCAGCATTGGAATTCTGCACTGCAAGGAAAAACGAAAGCTGGAACATCATGGTTCCGCATATACCGGTTAAAATGGCTTGCAAAAAGTCCCGGCGGTTATGTAAAAGCCGTAAGGTATTTGCGCGATCTGTCAAACTACCGTATAATAATAAGAAGATACCGGCGGATAACATGCGAATCGGGACAAGCCAAAAAGACTCTACTCCCCGTGTTTCAAATAAAAATTGTCCAAAAACACCGGAAACACCCCAGCAGACACCGGTCATAATACCGCAGATGCTTCCAAATAATTTCTTGTTCATATGAATTCCCCTTTTCAAATAGTCCTAATATCTTATTATAACAGTTTGTGGGGGAAAAGGAAAGTGTTGGCGATGAAGGTGTTGGTTTGACAGAGAGATTCGCTACAAGGAGGTACGACGCTGGGGCAAAAGTGTCGTGAGGGAGGAAATTGGCCCAGCGAGGCGGGGAAATGGGGCAATGTAAGTGGAAAAGAGGAGGATTGGCCCAGCGGCTAAGAAGGTAGAGGCGGGGGCGCTGGGGCAAAAGAAGCGTAAGGAAGGAAATTGGCCCAGCGAGGCGAGGAAATGGGGCAATGTAAGTGGAAAAGAGGAGGATTGACCCAGCGACCAAGAGGATTGTCCGGGGGGAAGCTGGGGCAAAAGAGGAGTGAGGAAGGAAATTGGCCCAGCGAGGCGGGGAAATGGGGCAATGTAAGTGGAAAAGAGGAGGATTGGCCCAGCGAGAAAGAAATGCTTGCATTTTACTATAGAAGATGATAAAGTGGACAAGTCATGGATTCCAATCAGGAATCATAAATCAATTCTATCTGCCGGATTGAGGCAGTCAATAAGGAGGTCAAATGAGTATAATGTACATCGCGGCCATGCAAGAACGGCTGCAGGTTATCAAGCAACAACATCAATGGATAACAGAAGAATTAAAAACGTATCCCCAAGGGAAATTATCTGTTACGAGAAATTCAAAATGGGAAAAGTGGTATATAAAACAGGCGGATAAACCGCGAATTTATTTGCCCAAGAGCGAGCGTTCATTAGCAGAGAAAATGGCTTATAAACGATATTTGCAGGAAAAAGAGGCAGAACTTGAAAATGAGCAGAAAGCGTTGGAAGCATATCTTGCTATACGAAGTGGTTCGCCGGATGCACAGGCACTGTATTCGCCGGAGCAATCCATACACAAACTACTACCCAAACATACCTATGAGAATGAGAAAATAAATCAGTGGTACGAATCAGCGTATATCACGAATGAAAAATATCCTGAAAATAAGAGACATCCTTCGATATCTGGTAATATC
The DNA here is from genome assembly GCA_015057205.1 of Lachnospiraceae bacterium. GTDB lineage: Bacteria > Bacillota > Clostridia > Lachnospirales > Lachnospiraceae > XBB1006. Next base: position 22,746 of record SVEW01000014.1, read on the forward strand.
CTACGATCAAAATCAGAACTATTAATAGATGAATTTTTATATCGCAATAACATTCCATTTCATTATGAAGAGCAGTTGGTATTAGGTGATGGAACGATTTTTTATCCGGATTTTAAAGTGTACAGTGTAAAATTTCATCGTTTTATGTATTGGGAACACTTAGGGATGATGGATGACAAAGAGTATGTGGAAGCTGCGATTGCAAAAATCGCAACGTATTTGAAAAATAATATGATTATCGGACGGGACTTGATTGTTACAGTTGAATCCTTAAAGGCTCCCCTGACCTACCCGCAGATTCGTATGGCTATTGAAAACTACTTGCTTGCGTAGACGCAATTTAGCTCATGGAGGAAAGAAGGCGGTTGATGACGCGTGCTGTCATTCCCCAAATTCCGTGACCTTCGTACTCCCAGTAGTAGGTGGCATGCGTGTTTGTAAAAGGCGCATAGTGAGATAAGTACCCTTGCAAAAGCGAAGGGAGCAACGTATAATCGGGGGCCGGGAGCTGAAAGATTTTTGGCGGGTTTTCTTGCAACCAGGATAATGGAAGCAGAAAGGTCTTAGCAACTTCCTCGGAAGAAAGACGAAGATTCTTCAGGGAACTTTCGGAAATACGCGCTTTTATGGGAAAAATTTCCCGTCCGTCTTCCATTCGCTCTGGTGGTAGGGAATGAAGAATGGTGATGGCAGAGGCATCAAGTCCAAGCTCTTCACATGTCTCGCGAATCGCAGCCGTTACGGCATTTTCGCCTTCTTCGATTTTACCACCGGGAAAGCACACTTCGCCGGGTTGCGGCACGAGAGCAGAGCGAACCTCCATCAACAGACAATCCCCAAGGGGTGTAGTTACATAGGGAATGAGAATAGCGTACATAGCAAGTCCTCCACGTTTAATCTTCATTGGTTATAGGATACAGGATATATTTGAAGAACGTGTTAAAGCGGCGGTTTATTTTTGGGTGGAAGATGTGCTACAATACAGCTATGTT
>SVEW01000015.1:0-666 GCA_015057205.1 Lachnospiraceae bacterium
AATCAGTTTGGTCATGCAGCGTTCGAAGGCGGTGCCGGCGGTGCCGGAGGATTTGATTTCTCCGGAATGGATTTCGGCGATATTTTTGGCGACATTTTCGGCGACATTTTTGGCGGTGGACGTCGTGGAGCAAGTTCAACCGGACCGCGTCGTGGAGCAAATTTGCGTGCGGCAGTACGGATTACCTTTGAGGAAGCTGTTTTTGGCTGCGAGAAGGAAATCGAGATTGTCCTGAAGGAAGAGTGCTCTACCTGTCATGGAACCGGTGCGAAGCCGGGAACAACACCGATTAGTTGTACTAAGTGTGGTGGAAAAGGTAAGATTATTTTTACACAACAGTCTTTATTCGGAACAATGCAGAATGTGCAGACTTGTCCGGACTGTCATGGTACCGGTAAAGTAGTGAAAGAGAAATGCCCGGACTGTCGTGGTACCGGTTATGTTTCCGTTAAGAAGCGTATTCAGGTATCTGTGCCTGCGGGTATTGATGATGGTCAATCCATTCGCATCCGTGACAAGGGTGAACCAGGTGTAAATGGCGGACCTAGAGGCGATTTACTGGTAGAAGTAGTTGTTTCCAGACATCCGATTTTTACCAGAAGAGATATGGATTTGTATTCTACTGTATCCATGAGCTATGCGCAGGCTGCACTTGGTGGCGAACTG
>SVEW01000015.1:676-13351 GCA_015057205.1 Lachnospiraceae bacterium
CGTATTCATACCATTGATGGGGATGTTATTTATGACATCAAACCGGGAACCCAGACGGATACCAGAATTCGTTTGAAGGGTAAAGGTGTACCGTCTTTGCGTAATAGGGACTACCGTGGAGATCATTACGTAACGTTGGTAGTGGATGTACCGACAACGCTTAGCGCAGAGGCTAAGGAAGCACTTAGAGCATTTGATGCGTTGGCAGGAAATACATTGAAAGTATCTTCGGATGGATCTGAGCCGAAAGAGGAAAATAAAAAGAAAAAGAAGAAGTTCTTCTAGACATGTGAAAAAGCGGAGCGATTGCTCCGCTTTTTTTGCATGCGGGAAGTTCTGCTGATGATTTTTTTGTACTTGAAAAAAAGCGTAAATGCTAGTATGATGAAAGAAAAGGAGGAAAATTATGAAAAAGTTTAGGGGATTTTTGGTTATTTGCCTATGCATTTTGGCGGTATGTTTGGGTGGATGTGCAAGCAAAGAGGAGAAGAATGCGCTGAAACAGGAGTTTTTGGAATGGATGTTTACGGCGGATTATGATAATCGCTTTGATGAGGTTATGGCCCACGAAGATTTAAGTACCGCAACGCAAAAGGTGGACGAAGTGTACTACGACGGAATGAAGGACAAGATGACAGACAAACTTTATAAGAAATTGGTTAAAAATCGCATGCCATGGTCGTTTGACGAAAAGGCGACTGGAAATGAGATCTTTGTTTCAGGAGTCAAATTTTCCGGAGAGAATTTTACCGTAGGTTTGGGATTGTATTCCGATGATAAAAGCGCAATGGAAGTGCATTATTTTTCCGGAGTGTTGACGACGGTGGAAGAGGATTCTAAGCTTAAGATTGATGAATTTAAGCTGAATGATGAAGCAGAGTTTTGGAAAGGAATAAAGGAAATGATTGCGTGGAAGGAAGAACACAGCAATCATACAAAATGATTTCCTTGCAATTGAACACTAGATGTTGTATACTATTCTTGAGTTGAGACACAATAAGTACAGGAATGTACGCGTTAGGCACCAGTTTTGTAGGAATGCGAAAGTTGTAGGTGAGAACATGGACCAACTAGTATATTCGGCTGAGAAAGAACAAGAAGTTCTTCATCAGTGGCTGTTTCAGGATGCTGTTGAATTCGAGAAAGAGAAGGAAGAATTGAAACAGGAGCGACGTGAACTTGAGAAAGAGCGTCGTCAGTTAGAATGGGATAAGGAAGACTTTAGTAGAAAAGTAGCCTTGGAAGAACAGAAGCAAGAGAGAGAAAAACGGTTATTTGACATGAAATGGAAGTTGCTTGAGAAGGAAGCAGCGAATCTGGCAAAGGAGCGCGATGAGTTTAATTACAAGGTTCGCGAATTTGAAACATCCATTTTACAGGATTCTGCAATTACGGATAAGGAGTGTAGCTTACTGTTCCGTGGTGTAACCAACGAATTAGCGCTCAAGAAGCGTTACAAAGACCTGATGAAAATATACCATCCGGATAACATAGCCGGTGACACAAAGATAGTACAGGAAATAAGCAAGCAATACGAAGAAATGCAGACACAATTTCGTTCAAGATATTAGCAAGAACACGAGAAGAGTTTCGAAAGAAACTCTTTTTTACTTCTATATGGACAAGTATTGTTTACAGGATGGTATAAAAGGCATGTATCATACACCATTAGGTTACTTCTTCTTCAAATATTGTTCTAAATAATAGGACGTAGAAAGGAGGCTGGCAAACTGTCAGTCTCTTTTCGTGCATATAGCTTTTTCATGGAAGATTCACTTCTTTTTCGTAATTGGTATGCTATAATGAACCTAACAAATCGTTTAAAGGAGTGGCCTTATGAACGGAATGCAGAGCATTGAAAAAAAATGGAAGTCTTTGTCAATAAAGCTTCCCGTTTTGTATACGGCAAGTACGATTTTGATTGTGGTTATAGTACTTGTTAGTGTGTACTTTCAGTTTGAACACCAGATGGTTCGTGAATATGAGAAAATGGCTAAAGGTGTGACAGGTCTTATGGCCAGGGAGATTAATCCGGATAAGGTAGACGACTATATAGAAAAGAATTTTGTCATGAAAGAATATCGGGATATTCGTAGCTACTATCGTGCGTTAGAAAAGAGCTATCCGGAGATTGTGTACATGTACGTGTACCATTTTGAAGAAGAAGGTGGACGTGTAATTTTCGACTTAGACGATTTGGATGGGACAGGATTAGGAGACGCCCCGGGAACGATTTATCCCTATGATCCGGCCTATGTACCCTACAAAGATGACTTGATGAATGGAAAAGATGTGCCGGCACAGTCGGATGTTACAAAATATGGGTATTTGCTGACTTATATGTTACCGGTTTTTGATGATGATGGTGTTTATAAATGTCATGTGTGTGCCGATTTTTCTATGGATAAAATGCACACGGCAAATGTGAACTTCCTACTTCGAATCGCAGCAGTGTTAATCGCTGTAGTGTCCGCAATATTGGTGATGGGTATCCGTGCCATGAGGAAAAACATTACCGGACCGTTGAATCGTATGTCAAAATGCACGGAGTCATTTAAGTATAATACGGAAGAGGATCGCCTAAATAATATTCATATGATGGAGGAATTAAATGTTCCTAATCGAAATGAGATAGGGCGATTGTATGAGATTTTTACTTCCACGTTGAAAGAGAGCCATTATTACATGACCAATTTCAGCCGTGCGAAGAATGATATGGAAACAACAGCTGCAGCACTGGATGAAATGAGTGCAAGTGCTATGCGAGATGCTTTGACTCATGTAGGAAGTAAACTTGCTTATGAAAATAAGACTCAGGAGCTGGTGGAAGAGATTCAACAGAAAAAAGCCAAGTTTGCTATTGTAATGGTGGATGCAAATAATCTGAAGTATGTAAACGATACCTTCGGTCATAAGGAAGGAGATAGTTATATTCAGGGATGTTGCAAAATCGTTTGCGATGTGTATAAGCACTCACCGGTATTTCGTGTTGGCGGCGATGAGTTTGTGGCTATTTTGCGCGGAGAAGATTACGATAATCGTGAAGCGCGTCTGTCGCAGGCACGCGTAACCTTTATGGAGACTTTTTTACAAAAAGATAAAGAAATGTGGGAACGCTATTCTGCCTCTGTGGGTATGGCGATTTTCGAGCCGGGAGATGTCAGCGTGGAGGATGTTTTTAAACGGGCAGATGCAGCAATGTATGATTATAAAGTGGAATTTAAGAAAAAATACGGAAGCTATCGCTAAGGCGGTAGCTTTTCCCTTATAGTTAGTGGTATAATTGGAGTTAAGAGAATGGAGGAAGGCACATGAAGACAAAATGCATGACGCGTTCCGACTGGAAACGGGTATATCGAAAACGATTTTATATTGAAGATTACCAGCATATGGGGAAACGCGGTAAAATTGCGCTTTTTCGCATAGAGGATTTGCGTGCGCCTTTGTTTATTTCATACGGGGGAAACCGTATTAAGCTGGCGGATGTGGGCTACAGTTGGCTGCAAATTGCATTTGAAAATGAGTTTTTCTGGGTGACCGCCATGTTCGACGAGAGGAACCTGTTAAAGGAAATATATGTGGACATGACGGATGGCAATGTGATTGATGTGGAGGATCCGTATTTTCGGGACATGTATTTGGACTATGTTATTTTGGATGACGAGGTGCTTGAACTGGATATGGATGAGCTGGAAGAAGCTTACGATTACGGAGATGTGACAAGAGAGCAGTATATTAAGACTTTGATGGAAGGGGAACGTGTGCTGGGATTTTTGACGGCACATGCGCAGGATGTAAAAGAGCTGGTTGTTCGGGAACAAAGGAGAATGGATAAATGGATTTTATCAGGCCAAGGGAAGATTATATAGAGTCTTACAGGGACGCTATTTTAGAGGATCTTATGTATCGTGCCCACGGTGAACGACTTTTTGCAGATCCGGATAGGGTGGTAGAATTAGCAAAGCAATTTGAAGAAGGGAATTTTCTGCCGGAAGGATACGTGAAACAGACCACCTTCTGGTTGGTGGAGGACGGACGATTCCTTGGAGAAATTGGTGTGCGGCACGCTCTGACGCCTGCGCTTTTGCAATATGGAGGGAACATCGGTTACGAAGTACGATATTCTGAGTGGGGAAAGGGTTATGGTACAAAAATGCTTTCTTTGGCGCTTGCGTATTGCAAGGAAGTGCTTAAGTTAGATAAGGTTCTGATTACCTGCGATGATGATAATTACGCTTCGGCACGGGTCATTGAAAAAAATGGTGGCGTACTGGAAAATAAGGTTATCAATCATTTGGAGAGGGGAACGGTAACCACGAGACGTTATTTTATTACACTATGAGAAAGTGAAGGTACAAAAGGATGGAGAAGAGACTCAATTCAACGAAGTATGTAATGCTTCAGGTAGTGGCGGCGGCATTTTTGTCCAGTAATGGTATCTGGGTGAGGTTTAGTTCTTTGGGACTTCTGAATACAGGGTTCTACAGGATGGTATTTGCAATTATTTTTTTGCTTCCTATGGCGTGGAAGGATATTCCGGCACTTAAGAAGAAAGACTGGCTGATTCTGTTTTTTGCAGGAGCATTTCTAGCGGGTGATATCGCTGTATTTAATTATTCCATGACAAGAACCAGTCTGGCGAATGCCAATTTGCTGGTAAATATGACGCCGTTTGTGATTTTACCGGTATCGTATTTCCTGTTTAAGGAGAAAATTCCGAAATTTTTCTTTGTAGGAGCCCTGGTGGCCATTACCGGCGTTGTCATATTGATCTGTGGAAAAGCGGCACCCACCAGCATGAATTATCAAGGAGATTTGCTGGCGTTTGTTGCCATGTTTTTCTACGCAGTATATATTCTGATTACCTACCGTATGCGCGACCGATTGCCGGGAAATGCCATTATGTTTGGGTGTACCGTGTCGGCCTGCCTGGTATTGTTTGTTATCGCCGGTATCGGAGAGGGGAATCAGATTCCAACGACCTGGCATCAATTCTGGCCACTACTGTGTCTTGGTATATGCCAGCAGGCCATTGGACAGGGGCTGTTTGTACATTGTCAGGGAAAACTAAGTGTGAACCTGACATCCATTATTGCCCTGTCTCAGCCGGCCATTGCAGCAGTGTATTCCTTTCTCATATTTGGAGAAAAGCTCAGTGCAGTGGAGATTTTAGGTATTGTGGTTGTGGTAATTGGTATTTTTCTTGTGAAAATGCAGTATCAAAAGAAGTCGTAGGTGCGAGTGCCAGAGCATCCATAATGTGGAAGGAGCACTCTAACCGGAATCGTTCTTCGTACTGATTCCAATCAATATGTGTCAGCTCGCGGATGCGGGAGAGGCGATAGTTCATGGTGTTACGATGAATGAACAACGCTTCAGCAGCGTCCGCAATGCTGAGGTTACATTCAATAAAAGCACGCAAGGTTTCCAGTAAACCGGTGTGCTTTTCTTTGTCGTGTGCTTTCAGAAGGCGAATACAAGGATGCAGATTGTCTTCTAAAAGAGCCGGGTCAGGACATTCGTTAATGAGATGGCTAAAAACAAAATCCTCGTAGCGGCAAACAACCGGTGAGCCTTCGCTTTTACATTGTATACAAAAGCGGCAGGTTCGTAAGGTTAATTTCAAGGCCCGTGGAAGATGGGGAAGGTCGGTCATAAGCGGACCGATTCCTACTTGTACAAAAAGCTTTCGAAATTCAGTGTTTGGTTGAAAGTCAATGGTTTGGTAGCTATCTTCAGGAAGGATGCAAACATAATAATCATCCTTAGAAGAAACAGGATAGCCATTGGAAAATTGATGAAGTAAGCGTAAGATGTACCCTTCCTCCACATCTTCCTCCGGATTTCCAATAAAAACCAAACAACGGCTTCGTTCCGGAAAAGATAATCCCGAGGCGTCTAAGCGTTCTTTGGCGTGAACTGCATTTCCGGTTTCTAAGTATTCGTAAAGAATGGATTCTGCCACATTGCCAAACAGACGGTCAAATCCGGGGGTTTGCCGTAAGCAAAAGCCGGTAATTTCGCTAAAGTGTGGCAGAAGTGAAAAATGTTCTTCTGTTAAACCTTTCAAATTATCCAGTAAAAGGACATAGCCTATACAAATTCCTTCGTGTAAAATTGCAGAAACAATTTTATTTTCTTCCGATTGCCCACAATTAACCGGGAAGGGGGTAGTAGTCTTGTGCCGGCTTAAATCCGGCGCAATTTTGCGTACCTCTTTAACAAATTCATAGCTGCAAAATCCCTGCGCAATGTTACGAAGCCAAATGGCATCGGTTATGGGAATGCTTTTTGAATAGGACAAAATCTGAAAACCGGTGTCCGTTATAACAATAGAACGATTAGCAATGCAGGCCATTTCATTAATGAGTGCGTCTAATGTGTCACCTCGTAGGGCGCTTTGGTAAAGAGCTAAAATATCCATGAAACCTCCTTTGTGCGTGGTGCACAAAACTATAAAGTGTGAATTGTCTGACGTAAATATTGTATTCGTTGCAATTATCTACAATAATAAAGATAGCATAAAGTATGCGGCAAGGCAACTTGCAATATAAGAAGGAGGGACTTTTGTATATGGGATACGAAAAACTATTTCAAAAAGGCCAGATCGGCTCCATGGAATTAAAAAACCGCATTGTCATGCCGGCGATGGGGGTTTCCATGGCTGAGCCGGATGGCTGTGCGAATGAGCACATTATTCGTTACTACGAGGAACGCGCAAAAGGTGGCGTGGGTCTGATTATTACTGAGATTACAAGAGTGGAACCGGAGTTTGGAACAGCCGTTCCGAATCAGTTGGGGGCTTATGAATTGTATCAGGTTCCGCATTTGCAGCGATTAGCTGACAGAGTGCATAAATACGGCACGAAGATTTTGATGCAGTTACAACACCCGGGAAGAGAAAACAAATCTTCCATGATTGGCGGAAAGCAGATTGTTGCGCCATCTGCTGTAATGTGTAAGGTGACACAGGAGATGCCAAGAGAGTTAACCACCGAAGAGTGTACCAACATTATGAAAGCATTTGTAAAGGGTGCGGTACTGGCTAAAAATGCCGGATTCGACGGGGTGGAATTGCATGCTGCCCATGGTTACTTATTAAATGAGTTTTTGTCTCCGTACACCAATAAACGTACGGATCGTTATGGCGGCTCCTTTTCTAACCGAATTCGCATTTTAGAAGAGATGATTACTGCCATCCGCCATTTGTGTGGACCGAAGTTCGTGATTTCTGTGCGTATTAGCGGAGATGAATTTGTGGAAGGTGGACTTCATCTGGAGGACACGGTGCAGATTGCCATGAATCTTGAGTCCTTTGGTATTGACTGTATCAACGTAAGTGCAGGTATTTATGAAACATCCACCACCATTATTGAGCCTGCGTCCTATGCCCAGGGCTGGAAAAAGCATCTGGCCAGTGCGATTCGTAAGGCAGTTAAGATTCCGGTTATTGCAGCAAATAATATTAAAGATCCGGAAGTTGCGGAAGCGCTTCTGAAAGAAGAAGTATGTGACTATATTGCCATCGGACGTGCCAGCTTAGCCGATCCGGAATGGGCAAAAAAAGCGAAATGTGGAAAGGCAGATGAAATCAACAAATGTATCGGATGCCTGTATTGTTTTGGTGAACTATCAGCCGGACGTCATATTTCCTGTGCCGTAAACCCGAAATGCGGACGCGAGGTAGAATACGTTCACGTAGAGAAAAATGGTGATGGTCGGAAAGTTGCCATCATCGGTGGAGGACCTGCCGGTATGGTGGCTGCTTTGACGTTAAAAGAGCGTGGATTTGCGCCGGTTCTTTTTGAGAAAGCGGCTACCTTAGGCGGTCAGTTGAACATTGCGGATAAACCGATTTTGAAGGAAAAATTAGGTGCCTATAAGCAGTCTTTGATTACCCGTATTGAGCGCAGTGGCATAGAGGTTCATCTCAATACTGCTGCTACCGTGGAAAATGTGAAAGCAATCAATCCTGTGGGCGTATTCATTGCTACCGGTGGAACACCAACGGTACCACCTATTCCGGGCATTGATAAGTCGTTTGTTATGACTGCGGAAGAAGTGCTGACCGGCAAAAAAACACCAACCGGTAAAGTTGCCATTATCGGTGGCGGTATCACAGGTATTGAAACAGCTGATACGCTGGCAGAACAAGGTATGGATGTAACGATTGTAGAGATGATGCCTGAAGTCGGTGCAGCACTTTATAAATCCGTTTTGGTAGATTTCATGATGCGGCTTCAAAAAGCAGGTGTTCAGGTTATGACGAGGCAACAGTTGTTTAAAATTGATGACGGAATGCTTACGCTTTTGCACACGCAGACAAGTGAATTCTCTACGCTTTCCTGTGATACGGTGGTACTTGCCCTTGGTGTAACACCGAATAAAGAGTTGACGAAACAGTTTGAGGAAGCATTTGACGAGTGCATCGTTCTTGGTGACGCAGTGAAATCCGGACGAATTGCGGATGCTACACTGGATGCTTTAGGACTTGCATCTACATTTTAATCGGGAGGGTTTACAATGAAGGAATTTAAAGGCAAAGTAGCGCTGATAACCGGCGCAGCCAATGGATTTGGAAAAGAATTTGTAAAAGAAGCTGTCAAAAGAGAAATGAAAGTAGTTGCAGTTGACATCGAAGGGGATGAAATGGAAGCTGCAGCAAAAGAAATTGGCGGCGATGTAACTGCAGTACAGGCGGATTTGACAAAATATGAGGAAGTGGAGCGTGTGGTAAACCTGACTATGGAAAAGTATGGTCAGATTGATTTGCTTATGTGTAATGCGGGTATTGCCATTCCACGTTACATATGGGAAGTTCCGGTTCGTGACTGGGAATGGATTACCCATATCAATCTTTTGCAGCATGTGTACTTTATGAAACTTGTTATTCCAATTATGAGAAAGCAGGGTACACATTGTCATATTTGCAATACGGCTTCCGTGGCCGGAGTCATTACCTCTAACGGTATGCCGGCTTATCATGCAACCAAGCATGCAGCGGTTGCACTTGCTGAGAGTGTGAAATACGATTTGGAATGTGTTGGTGCAGATATCGGCATGTCCGTTTTTTGCCCGGGATTTATTCAGACCGACTTGCATCATTCCGAACGGCATCGTCCGGAACAATACCGGGATGACAGTGATCCGTATTACACCAGTCCGCAGTTTGCTATGGGACAGAAAACAGCAGAAAAAGTTATCGTTACCGGAAAGCGGCTGGATTTTGTAGGACCGCGTGTATTTAAGGCCATTGAGGATGAGGATTTTTACATTCTGACAGACCCGTTGTACACCACCATTATTGGAGGGCGTGTAACGGATATGTTGGCAGGAAAAGGACCAAAGCTGTCCAATATTAGAAAGTAAAAGGGTGGGAGAAATCCCAAAAGAAGAACAATAACAATTAAATACGAAATAAGATAGAGGTGGCGTCCCATAATGCGTGAGCAGGTATTGTGGGACGCAATTTTGTGAAAATAGTATGACATGACCGCAATACACAGTTTCTTCGTAAAATTGTGAGATAATACAATCCAATTCAATAAGCAGGCAGGGGAGGGTGATTGCATGTTTGTTAAAACAGAAAACGATGAATTATTAGATGAAAGAATGGTGTTATTCTCTATCACGAAGATGTCTACTGAAGAATTTGAGGAGTTGGAAAAAACCGTTGAGGAAACCGGACGATATCCGGATGACTTTTATTGTAAGTCGTAGAAGAGTCGGGATGCATACAAGTGGTGTGCATCCTGTTTTGTTTTGAACCATAAAACTATTCTGGAAGATGTATTGTGCAAAATTAAATTGAAAAAAACTGTTGACAAATAAGGTGGGTTCGTGTATAGTATACTTATCAAAAGAAAACACAATTGAATTGAATACAATATAAATAAGGAAAGGGGGACATACAATGCGCTATGATGTAATTGTTATAGGTTCCGGTCCGGCAGGATTATCAGCAGCCATTACCTTGAAGATTCGAAACAAATCCGTATTGGTAGTTGGAAATGCTGAGGTAAGTGAGAAGGTCGAGAAGGCCCATGAGATTAATAACTATCTTGGAATTCCGGCAGTGAAAGGTTCGGATTTGGCGAAACAATTCCTTGATCATGCCAAGAGCCTTGGTGTGGAGATAGTGAATCACCAGATTCATACCGTATATGCCATGGGTGAGTTTTTTAGCCTGCAGACAACAGCAAATGAGACCTTAGAAGCAAGTGCAGTTGTTTTGGCAACCGGCGTGAATTTTGGAAAGCCGTATCCGGGTGAGAATGAATTCTTAGGAAGAGGCGTTAGCTACTGTGCAACCTGTGATGCACCTTTATATAAGGGTAAGAAGATAGTCATGATTGGTTCATCCAAGAAGGAAGAAGCAGAAGCGGACTTCATGTCGGAAATCTGTTCGGAGGTTATTTATATTCCTACCTATCAGGATGAGGTAGATGTGAATGAGAATGTACAGGTTGTAAGAGAAGAACCGGTGGAAATTAAAGGTGGCTTGAAGGCCATGTCACTGGCAACCAAGGAACAGGAAATTGAGGCTGACGGATTTTTCATCTTAAGAGAAAGTGTATCACCGGGACAATTGGTACCGGGACTTGCGATGGACGGGAACCACATTCAGGTAAACCGTAAGATGGAGACCAATATAAGAGGCTGTTTTGCATGCGGAGATATCGTAGGTGCGCCATATCAATATATTAAGGCGGCCGGCGAGGGGAATATTGCAGCAATCAGTGTGGTAGAATATTTAAATAGTTTAAAGAAATAAATCAGGAGGAAAGAAGTATGGTTAAGAAGATTAATAGCGAAGAATTTAAGAATGAAGCAATGAAAGGTTGTGCGGTGGTAGATTTTTCCGCAGTATGGTGTGGACCATGTAAGATGCTTGCACCGGTTCTTGAAGAGGTGTCCGAGGAAATGGGCGAGGTTAACTTCTACAACGTAGATGTAGATGAGAATCAGAACCTGGCTGCAGAATATGGAATTATGAATATTCCGGCTATTCTTGTATTAAAAGATGGCGTAAAGCAGGACATTTTGGTAGGATTCAAGCCAAAAGAAACATTGGAAAGCGAAATTAAAGCATTATTGTAAGGATAAGTAAAAAAGTAAAAGGAGGCGATCGGCATGGGATTTTATGATTTGAAGGTAGAAGCTGCAGATGGCAGCATGGTATCCATGGAGGATTTTAGAGGTAAAGTAGTATTGGTAGTGAATACCGCAACCGGATGTGGTTTTACCCCACATTATGAACCAATTGAGAGTATGTACGAGAAGTATCATGAACAGGGCTTCGAAGTGGTAGATGTACCGTGCAATCAGTTTGCCGGTCAGGCTCCGGAGAGCGATGAAGAAATCCATCAGTTCTGCCAGTTGAAGTACAATACCCAGTTCCCACAGATGAAGAAATCGGATGTCAACGGTGAGAATGCCATTGAATTATTCCGTTATCTGAAGGAACAGAAAGGGTTTGAAGGATTCGGTAAGGGTCCGAAGGCATTGGCAATGAGTGCCATGATGAAGAAGTTTGATAAGGATTACAAGAATAATCCGGATATCAAATGGAATTTTACAAAGTTCGTTGTGGATCGGGAAGGAAATGTGGTTGCACGTTTCGAGCCTACAGCGGATATGAAGAAGGTTGAAGAGTGCGTTGCCGCGCTGATGTAATTGAATAGAAAAGAAATAAGAAGCCGGTACCGTAGTTGGTATCGGCTTTTTTTGTAAAATGGCTTGTTCTTTACAAAAAATAAGTGTATAATAAATCAGTTATAGAGTCGAAAAAAGGAGTTGTCACTATGAAATGGAAAGAGTTTACCATTAAGACTACAACCATGGCTGAGGAGCTGGTTTGTAATATGCTTTATGAACGCGGGATTACCAGTGTGGAGATTATTGACAATGTGCCCCTTACGAAGGAAGAAGTGGAAGAGATGTACATTGATATCGAGGCAGAGCTTCCGCCGGATGAGGGCGATGGTGCCGTGCGTTTTTATTTGGAAGAGGATGCAGATGAGAAGCAGATGCTCGATAGCGTGAAGGAAGGGTTACAGGAGCTGGCCGAATTTATGGACATCGGGGAAGGAAGCATTGTAGCCTCTGAGACAGAAGACGTAGATTGGATTAATAACTGGAAAGAATTCTTTAAACCATTTTATTTAGACGACATTTTGATTAAACCTCATTGGGAAGCAATCCCACAAGGGGCGAAGTACCGTGCGTTGATTGAAATTGATCCGGGTACCAGCTTTGGAACGGGACAGCATGAGACAACCCAGTTATGTATTCGCGGACTTGAGAAATACATGAAGAAGGAAGATGTCATTTTGGACCTTGGATGCGGTAGCGGCATTCTTTCTGTGATTGCATTGAAATTAGGTGCGAAACATGCGGTATTAACGGATATTGACCCGATTTGTGAGCAGGCAGCCATTGACAATATGGAAATGAATCATCTTACCAAAGATATGTATGACATTCATATTGGCAATCTCATCGATGATGAGAAGCTTCAGCAAACGGTTGGCGAGAATGCATACGATGTGGTACTTGCCAATATTTTAGCGGATGTAATTATTCCTATGGCGCCGGCGGCTTATCGGGCCGTGAAGAAAGGTGGTACGTTTATTACCTCCGGAATTATCGATTTTAAGGAAGATGCGGTAAAAG
>SVEW01000015.1:13361-23153 GCA_015057205.1 Lachnospiraceae bacterium
GGTAAAAGAGGCATTAACGGCAGCAGGATTTACGATTAAGGAAGTCAACCACATGGGCGAGTGGGTAGGAATTATCGCCGAGAAATAACATGTATCAGTTTTTTATTAGTGAGAGTCAGATAAAAGAAAAGCGTGTCAGCATCGAAGGTGCGGATTTTAACCATATGAAGAACGTACTGCGTTTAAAGCCGGGGGAGACCTTTCGGGTAAGTACGGATGCCGGTGGAAATTATCTTTGTGAAGTGACGGAATACGAAGAAAATGCGGGCATCGGTAGGATTACGCAGGAGTTGACCGAGAGTACGGAATTAGCAGGGCGTATTGTGCTTTTTCAAGGGTTGCCTAAGGGCGATAAGATGGAGCTGATTATTCAGAAGGCGGTGGAGCTAGGGGCAAGTGAGATTGTTCCGGTGCGCATGAAGAATTGTGTCGTGAAGTTGGATGATAAGAAAGCCAAGGCCAAGGTGGCAAGGTGGCAGGCCATTAGTGAGGCAGCAGCAAAGCAGTCAAAGCGAAGTCGTATTCCGCAGATTCATGAGGTGATGGAGTATGCTGCAGCAATTGCATATGCAGAGCAGTTTGATGTGAACCTGGTGCCTTATGAGAATGAAGGTGGAATTTCCGCCAGCAAAGAAATTCTTGCAAACATCAAGCCCACGGATACGGTTGGGATCTTTATCGGACCGGAGGGCGGCTTTGATGCAAAAGAGATTGCGAAGGCACGAGAGAATATGCAGAGTATTAGTTTAGGAAGACGCATTTTGCGAACGGAGACGGCTGCTATTACGGCCATGTCTTTGGTAATGATGCAGATGGAGGAATAGATGCAGATTTATTTGGATAATAGCGCAACAACACAGGTAAGTGAGCCGGTGTTAGCAATCATGGAACAGGCCATGCGTGTGGATTTTGGAAATCCGTCTTCCCTTCACACCATGGGAATGGAAGCAGAGAATTATATTAAGAAGGCAAAAACGCAAATTGTCAATACCCTTCGTGTACAGGAAAAGGAGATTTTCTTCACCTCTTGTGGTACGGAGTCGGATAATATGGCAATCATAGGAAGTGCCTTTGCCAATATGCGTAAAGGAAAGCATTTGATTACTACGGCCATAGAGCATGCGGCAGTTGGATCTACTATGAAGTTTTTAGAAGAGCAGGGCTTTGAAGTGACCTATTTGCCGGTGGACGAATACGGTGTAATTTCCCTGGATGATTTAAGAAATGCTATTCGGGAAGATACGATTTTAGTTTCTATGATGTACGTAAACAACGAGATTGGAAGCGTTATGCCGATTCATGAAGCTGGGGAACTGATTAAGGAATGTAACCCGGATACGCTTTTTCACGTAGATGCCATTCAAGGTTACGGCAAATTTAAGATTTATCCGAAGCAGGATAAGATTGATTTGCTTGCTGTTAGCGGACATAAGATTCATGGCCCAAAGGGTGTTGGATTTTTATATATCAAAGAGAAGACAAAGGTAAAACCGATTATTCATGGCGGCGGTCATCAGAATGGTATGCGTTCCGGAACGGAGAATGTGCCGGGGGCTGCCGGAATGGGACTTGCCTGTGAATTGGCCTATACCGATTTTGAAGCCAAAGTAGAGCATATGTATGCGTTGCGGGAACACTTTATAGAAGAAGCAGAGAAAATAGAGGGTGTTTCCATAAATGGCAGGAAAACAAGAGAAAATGCACCGCATATCGTAAGCGTAAGTGTGCCGGGGGTGCGAAGCGAAGTGCTTTTGCACAGTCTGGAAGATAAGGGCATTTATGTATCTGCGGGGTCGGCATGTTCTTCGAATAAGCCGTCTGTCAGCGCAACATTAAAAGCAATTGGTTTGCCAAAAGAAAAGCTGGAATCTACCGTCCGTATTAGTTTTTGCGAGACGAATACCTTTGAAGAGGTGGATGCGACGATTGCAGCGATGAAAGAATTGATTCCAATGTTGACGAGATTTGTTAGGAGGTAATGATGTATCAGTCATTTTTGATAAAATACGGCGAGATTGCCATCAAGGGTAAGAACCGCCATTTGTTTGAAGATGCCCTGGTCAGCCATCTGGTTCACGCATTGAAACCGGTGGAAGGTGAATTTGATATCTGGAAAGAACAGGGACGTATTTACGTTGATGCCAAGGGCGATTACGATTATGACCATGCAATTTCTGCTATGACCAAGGTATTTGGCGTTGTGGGCGTGTGCCCTATGGTGCAGGTGGAAGACGAAGGATATGAGAAACTTGTGGAAGAAGTGGTGAAGCACTTAAAAGAAACCTACGGCGACAAGGAAAAGACCTTTAAGGTCATGGCCCGCCGTGCCCGCAAGAATTATCCAATGAATTCCACAGAAATCAATATGGACATGGGCGAGAAGATTCTCGATGCCTGTCCGAATATGAAGGTGGATGTTCACAATCCGGATTTGTATGTAAACATTGAAATTCGCCAGAAAATCAATATTTATACCGAGATTATTCCGGGACCGGGTGGAATGCCGGTGGGAAGTAACGGAAAGGCAATGCTTTTGTTATCCGGAGGAATTGATTCCCCGGTGGCAGGCTATATGATTGCAAAACGTGGCGTAAGCTTAGAGGCCACCTATTTCCATGCGCCGCCTTATACCAGTGAGCGTGCAAAACAAAAAGTTGTGGATTTGGCAGCGATTGTGGCCCGCTATAGTGGACCGATTACGTTGAACGTGGTGAATTTTACGGATATTCAGTTGGAGATTTATCAGAAATGTCCCCATGATGAATTAACCATCATTATGCGCCGCTACATGATGAAAATTGCGGAGCATTTTGCAAAAGAAAGCAATTGCTTAGGTTTGATTACCGGAGAGAGTATCGGACAGGTTGCAAGTCAGACCATGCAGTCATTAGCAGCAACCAACGATGTATGTACCTTGCCGGTTTATCGTCCGCTAATTGGATTTGATAAGCAGGAAATCGTGGAGGTATCAGAGAAAATTGATACCTATGAAACTTCGATTTTGCCTTTTGAAGATTGTTGTACCATCTTCGTGGCAAAACATCCGGTTACGAAACCAAACATCAATGTTATCCGTCGCTCAGAATTAAAGCTTCAGGATACCATTGACGATTTAGTAAAAACGGCTATTGAAACCACAGAAAGAATCGTGGTTGAGGCAAAATAGATTAAGCCAGATAAGGTTTAAGGGCATTTAGGATTTCTTCATTCGGCTCATCGATGTGAATACGCAATTCGATTGGGCGGGAGAGGTCTAAACTAAAGATGCCCATAATGGACTTTGCATCGATCTTATAACGACCGGATACTAAGTCAAAATCATTGTCGAACTGGGAAATGGTGCTGACAAAAGATTTCACTTTTTCAATGGAATTCAGTGATATTGTTACGGATTGCATGAAAAACCCTCCTTTTGTTTATTAAGTTTTATCTTACTCGTTTCCCGGTGGAAAGTCAATGATTAGTAAGTCGAAAGAAAGAGGAAACTATGTTGAAAGCAGCATTGCACAATTTGGGCTGTAAGGTGAATGCGTACGAGACAGAAGCCATGCAAACGCTTTTAGAAGAAGCAGGGTATGAAATTGTAGATTTTCATGACAAGGCCGATGTTTATGTTATTAATACCTGTTCGGTTACCAATATTGCGGATCGCAAATCCCGGCAGATGCTTCATCAGGCCAAGAAGAGAAATCCGGAAAGCATCGTGGTTGCCTGTGGCTGCTATGTGCAGACAAGCCCGCAGAAGGCGGCACAGGATGAATCCATTGATGTAGTTATTGGGAACAACCAGAAGTATCGTCTCCCGGAGATTCTTGCAGATTATTTGCAAAACGGGCAGAAACTGACGGAGATTCCGGATATTGGAAAAGATAAGCAGTACGAGCAGATGCGTATGAAGAAGACTGCTGAACATACCCGTGCATTTGTAAAAGTGCAGGACGGATGTAATCAGTTTTGTACGTATTGTATCATTCCTTACGCCAGAGGGCGCGTGAGAAGTCGTGAATATAACGAAGTGATAGATGAGATTCGTGAACTTGCAAAAAATGGTTATCAGGAAGTGGTATTAACCGGAATTCATTTGACATCTTATGGAAAAGATGTGGATTCTACGTTGATTGACTTGATTGAAGGAGTTGCTGCCGTGGATGGAATCAAGCGGGTGCGATTAGGGTCATTAGAGCCGGGAATCGTAACCGAAGAGTTTGCCAAACGCCTAAGCAAGATAGAGGCATTTTGCCCACATTTTCATCTGTCGCTGCAAAGTGGCTGCGACGCCACCTTAAAGCGTATGAACCGCCACTACACTGCCAAGGAATATTTAGACGGATGTACACTATTGCGTAAGTATTTTGAGCATCCGGCAATTACTACGGATGTGATCGTGGGATTTCCGGGAGAAACGGAAGAAGAATTTGAACAGACCCGTGCTTTTTTACAAAAAGTAGATTTTTACGAAGTACATTTATTTAAATACTCAAAACGACAGGGAACACCTGCGGCTACCATGCCGAATCAGTTGACAGAAAAACAAAAAGCGCAGCGCAGTCATATTCTGGCAGAAGATTTAAAGGCCAATAAGCGCCGATTTATGGAGTATTATAGGAATCAGAATGTAGAAATTCTGGTAGAAGAAAAGGAACAGATTGGGAATAAATTTTTCTATACGGGATATACCAAGGAATATGTAAAAGTGGCGATTCCGGGGATTGCCTGCAAAGAAGAGACCAATTGTTTTGTAACAGTGAAACTTACGAATTTTCTTGACGAAGACATCATGGGTGTCTTGTAATTTCTTTTCGTTTATATTACAATGAAAGGAACAAGGCATTATGAAGAAAGGTACGAGAACTATGCAGGATTTGAACAACACACAGTATTTCAGGGTAGAGAAGGATGTAGAACTTCCGGTTTCTGACGTGATTGCGAAAGTATATGAGGCTTTAAAAGAGAAAGGATACAATCCGGTAAATCAGATCGTTGGATACATTATGTCCGGAGATCCGACTTACATTACCAGCCATATGAATGCCCGTAGTCTGATAATGCGTGTGGAACGTGATGAAATTGTTGAAGAAGTGTTGAAGTATTATTTGGAGAAGAAGTTTTAATGCGAATTTTAGGTTTGGATTATGGATCGAAGACCGTGGGCGTTGCCATAAGTGATCCCCTTGGAATTACGGCTCAAGGCTTGGAGATTGTGCGTCGTGAACGCGAGACGAAATTACGAAAGACGTTGGCACGCATTGACGAAATCATTGCGGAATATAAAGTTGAATCCATTGTCTTAGGGTATCCTAAGAATATGAATAACACAGAAGGTACACGTTGCGAAAAGACCCAGGAATTTAAAGAAATGCTGGAACGTAGAACCAATCTTCCTGTTGTATTATGGGATGAGCGGTTGACTACTGTGATGGCAGATGCAGCCATGATGGAAGGAGGAATCCGCAGAGAAGACCGTAAAGAGTATGTGGACAAGCTTGCGGCGGTTTTCATTTTGCAGGGTTACCTTGACTACTTGGCAAGAGACAAAGAATAACGAAAAGAGAGATGTTTTATCATGGAAAAGATTACTTTTTTTGACCAGGAATCGGGAATGAATTTAGAGGTGTTTGTAGTTGAACAGACCAAATTAAACGGAGAGAACTATCTTCTGGTGACGGAGGACGAGGAAGGAGATAGTACTGCTTATATATTACGGGAGCAATCCGGTCAAGAGAGTGATGAACTTTTCTATGAGATTGTGGAGGATGACGCGCTCCTTGATGCGTTGTCAGGAATATTTGCTGAAATGCTTGAGGACGTAGACTTCTCCTTCTAGAAAAGGAAGGTGCAGTTTTTGAAGAAAAATGAAGGAAAATTAAAGATTATTCCATTGGGAGGATTAGAGCAGATTGGAATGAATATTACTGCCTTTGAGTATGAGGACAGTATTATTGTTGTAGATTGTGGTCTGTCTTTCCCGGAAGATGAAATGTATGGAATCGATTTGGTGATTCCGGACGTGACCTATTTAAAGAACAATATTGACAGAGTGAAAGGATTTTTCATTACCCATGGACATGAGGATCACATTGGTGCGTTGCCATATGTGCTGAAGGAAGTGAATGCTCCTGTTTATGCAACGAAACTTACCATGGGATTGATTAACCATAAATTAGAAGAGCATGGATTGGATAAGAAGGTGAAGCGCAAGGTTGTAAAATATGGACAATCCATTAACCTGGGCAATTTCCGCGTGGAATTTATTCGTACCAATCACAGTATTCAGGATGCGGCGGCACTTGCAATTTATTCGCCGGCCGGCATTGTTGTCCACACAGGAGACTTTAAAGTTGATTATACACCGGTATTTGGTGATGCCATTGATTTACAGCGTTTTGGAGAACTTGGAAAGAAAGGCGTACTTGCATTGATGTGCGATAGTACCAATGCGGAAAGAGCCGGATTTACACAGTCGGAGAAGACCGTAGGTCGTACCTTTGATATGATTTTTTCCGACAATATGGATAAACGAATAATTGTAGCTACGTTCGCTTCCAATGTAGACCGTGTACAGCAGATTATTAATGCGGCACATCGCTATGGAAGAAAGGTTGTAGTAGAGGGACGTAGTATGGTAAATATCATTCATACTGCATCCGAGTTGGGATATTTGGATATTCCGGAGAATACATTAATTGAAATTGAAATGCTTAAGAACTACCCGGATGAGAAGACGGTTATTATTACCACCGGAAGTCAGGGTGAGTCGATGGCAGCACTTCCAAGAATGGCCGCCAATTTGCATCGGAAGGTAACCATTAAACCGGGGGATTTGGTAATCTTTAGTTCCAATCCGATTCCCGGTAACGAGAAGGCGGTGTCTCGTGTAATTAATGAATTATACAGTAAAGGCGCGGATGTTATTTTTCAGGATACACATGTATCCGGTCATGCGTGTCAGGAAGAGATTAAGCTTATTTATTCTTTGGTTCGTCCGCAGTATGCAATTCCGGTGCACGGAGAATATCGTCATCTGGTTGCACAGGCGAAACTTGCAGAAGAGCTTGGTACACCGAAGGAGAATATTTTTATTTTATCATCCGGTGATGTGTTGACACTTGATGCGGATGATGCAAAGATTACCGATCATGTGCCTTGCGGAGATATTTTAGTAGATGGACTTGGTGTTGGAGACGTTGGAAATATCGTACTGCGTGATCGTCAGAAACTTGCAGAAGATGGTATCATCATTGTTGTTTTAAGTATGGAAACCGGAAGCGGTCGTATTGTGGCCGGACCGGATATTATATCCAGAGGTTTTGTGTATATTCGTGGAGCAGAGAGTCTGCTTGATGAAGCACAAAGCGTATTAAACGAAACGGTTCTTGGTTTAGAGGATCGTGGCGTAACAGACTGGAATCGCATTAAGACAGAGATTAAAGATTCCTTGGGCGATTTTGTCTGGAAGAAAACAAAGAGAAAACCTATGATAATGCCAATTATCATGGAAGTAGACTAAATTACAGGAAGGAGAGGACAGGTATGAATAAGGTTGTATTACAGTTAGTGAAAATAAGTGCCCGTATGCTTGTCCTTGTAATTCTGTTTGCACTGGCAGTCGTGGTGGGAAGAGGTTCTTATCAAATGGGATACCGAATATATACAGAACCTGCCATGAGCGACAGCAACTCTGCCAAAGCAGTATCGGTGCAGATAACCGAAGGTATGAGTGATCGTGAGATTGCCCGGTTAATGGAGGAGAGCGGACTTTGTAAGAGTGAAGTTCTGTTCTTTGTACAGTTGCAGCTTTCGGAATACAAGAACCGAATTAAACCTGGACTATATACGCTATCAACGGATATGCGTGCAGAAGATATTATTGCGATTCTTGGAGGAAAGAATCCGGACGAGGAGACGGAAGAATCATGATCGTAGATGAACGATATGTTTCTTACATGAATTCCTTAAGTACAGGGAATACCCCGCTTTTAACCGAAATAGAGCGGGAAGCGAAGAGTACTCATGTGCCTATTATACGAACAGAAATGCAACAGTTTTTAAAAACTGTGTTATGTATGAGTAAGCCGGCAGCCATCCTGGAAGTAGGAGCGGCCATCGGCTTTTCTTCTATTTTGATGGCAGAGTACAATCCGGTGCCATGTAAGATTACTACTATTGAGAACTATGAAAAGCGCATCCCGATTGCCAAGGCGAATTTTAAACGTGCCGGCAAAGAAGACTGTATTACCTTACTTGAAGGGGATGCTACTAATATTTTAAAGGAACTTACCACCCCTTATGATTTTATTTTTATGGATGCCGCAAAGGGACAATATATTCACTTTTGGGAGGATATCAAGCGGTTGTTGAAGCCAGGTGGTATCCTGGTATCGGATAATGTTTTGCAGGACGGAGATTTGATTCAGTCACGTTTTGCAGTTACCAGAAGAAATCGAACCATTCACAAGCGGATGAGAGAATATTTGTATGTTTTAACGCACGATGAGGAGTTAACGACGTCCATTATTCCTTTGGGAGATGGTATTACTTTTAGTGTCAGAAGGGAGAAACCATGAGAAAAACAGAATTACTGGTACCGGCAAGCAGCTTAGAAGTGTTAAAGGTTGCGGTTATTTACGGTGCAGATGCAGTTTACATTGGAGGCGAAGTATTCGGACTTCGCGCAAAAGCAAAGAATTTTACGTTAGAAGAGATGGCAGAGGGAGTTCAGTTTGCCCATGCTCACGGAGTAAAGGTTTATGTAACCGCGAATATTCTTGCCCATAATGGAGATTTGGCCGGGGTGCGCAAGTATTTTGAAGAATTAAAAGAAGTGGGACCGGATGCGTTGATTATATCCGATCCGGGAATCTTCACCATAGCCAAAGAGGTGTTACCGGATATGGAAATTCATATCAGCACCCAGGCAAACAATACCAATTATGGAACGTATCAGTTTTGGTGGAAACAGGGCGCAAAGCGTGTGGTAACTGCAAGAGAACTTTCGTTAAAAGAAATTACGGAAATTCGCAATAACATTCCGGAAGAGATGGAAATTGAGACGTTTATTCATGGAGCAATGTGTATTTCCTATTCCGGAAGATGCCTGCTTAGCAACTTTTTCACCGGAAGGGATGCCAATCGTGGTGCCTGTACCCATCCGTGCCGCTGGAAATATTCCGTTATGGAAGAAAAGCGTCCGGGAGAATATTTCCCGGTGTATGAAAACGAGCGGGGAACTTATATTTTTAACTCCAAGGATTTGTGCATGATTGAGCATATTCCGGAAATGATGAATGCTGGAATTGACAGCTTTAAAATTGAAGGGCGTATGAAAACGGCACTTTACGTGGCAACAGTAGCAAGAACTTACCGTAAGGCCATTAACGATTATTTAGAATCAGAAGAGAAGTATCGAAAGAACATGCCTTGGTATTTGGATCAGATTAGCAATTGTACCTATCGTCAGTTTACTACCGGATTTTTCTTTGGAAAGCCGGATGAAAATACGCAGATTTATGATAGCAATACGTATGTGAGAGAGTATACGTATCTTGGTATTGTAGGACCGAAGAATGAGTGGGGATACCGTATAGAACAGCGTAATAAATTCTCGGTTGGAGAAGAGATTGAAGTAATGAAGCCAAACGGCGATAATGTGAAAGCCAAAGTTCTCCACATTCGTGACAATGAAGGGAACGAAATGGAAAGTGCTCCACACCCACAGCAGGAATTATTTGTGGATTTGGGAATGGAGCTTTCCGAGTTCGATATTTTACGTAGAGAAGAGCATGAAACTACCGT
>SVEW01000016.1 GCA_015057205.1 Lachnospiraceae bacterium
TACCAAGCACATTTCCATTCTTATCCTTACAGGTCAATGTATATGTTCCAACATAATCCAACATGGCAGAACGATACTTTCTCGGGCGAAGATCGATTCCGTTCACCCCAAATAAGTAACGGTTTTTTAAAGTAAGACGCAGCTTATAACCGCTCTTGGTTTTTACTGCCTTGGTTTCCATTTTGCTGAAAAATGCCTTTTTAGAATCAAACACTTTCCATTTTGCTAATTTTCCACCCTTAAACTGATGTGGATACTTCTCTGCATCCATTACACCCTTGCTACGATACAAGGTCCAGTTTGCGTCTTTCGCAAGATTCTGTGCTTTCTTCTTACTTGTTCCCTCCGGTAAAGCAAGATCTGCGTGGAAGGTTCTGACATTTGTCATGGAAATCATATCCGCACCTTTGCCCACGTTATCAAAGCTTACCTGTGCCGGTGCTTCTGCTTTGACAGTTCCTGTTGGTGTTACCAACGACAGAGCCATCGCTACAGTAAGCACGCCTGACCAAATTTTCTTTGTTGCTTTCATGGTCATTCTTCTCCTTTACTTTAAATACTTCTCCATCCAATCCGTAATTTCTGTCAGCCTGCGTAGGCGATGAGTTGGCTTACCGCTTCTGGAAAGTTCATGATTCTCCCCATGAAACAGACACATCCTAACCGGCACGCCACGCTGTGCCAAAGCTGTATAAAATTGAATTCCCTGAGACATCGGACAACGATAGTCTTCATCGGAATGAATGAACAACAACGGCGTCTTTACTTTCGACGCATACTTAAGCGGCGAATGCTCCCACATCTTTGCAATGTTTTCCTCGATGTCTCCCCCAGTCTGGTCCATGGAAAAATCCGGTCCAATATCGGAGATTCCATAAAAGCTTATCCAGTTCGAAATCGAGCGCTGTGTCGCCGCGCAGGCAAACCGGTCCGTATGCCCCACAATCCAGTTGGTCATAAATCCCCCATAGGATCCTCCGGTCTCGCCCACTCTCTTTTCATCTATCTGCGGATAGTTCTTTAATACCGCATCCATAAAATCCATCAGATTCTTATAATCGATGGTTCCATATTTTCCTCGAATATCTGCAAAATCGTCCCCACGTCCATCTGAACCGGTGGGATTACAGAAAAATACGAAATATCCTTGCGATGCCCAATACTGCATCTCATGGTAAAAGACCTCGCAGTACACCGTCTTTGGTCCCCCGTGCACATCAAAAATAGCCGGATATTTCTTTCCTTCGTCATAATCATAAGGCTTTAACACCCATCCGTCAATATCTACGCCCTCAGATTGTACCGTTATTTTCTCCGGTTTCGCAACATAACGATTTCGCAACATACCATCGTTGAAATGGGTAATCTGCCTCATTCCCCGTTTTTCATCATATCGATACAATTCCTGTAACTTCTGTTCAAACATACCAATTAACAAAATCTCCGAACCGTCTTCTTTTACATCAAAAGAATCCACGCTTCCCTCTTCTGTCAGAATTGGCTTTTCTTCAAAGGCATCGTTTAAACAATACAATCCTGCTGCATTTCTTCTTGTGGATACGTAGTAATACTGATCTTGCATGCGTTCCTGGCGACCACCGCCTAATCGACAATCACTGCCCACACTATTATACAAGCTGTCCTTCGGATCAAACTGCTCTACCAGTCGTCCCTCTTCTAATGTATAAAACTTCGCATTCTGATTCAATCCATGGGTATCGCACGGCGAACCAATCACCCACAATTTCTCATGAGCATTTATAAGCTGATAAAAACAAAAGCTTTCTGCCTTACACAAGCATTTGGTTTCACCGGACTTCAAATCATAACTATAAACATCTCCCGACATTGGTCTTATACAGTCAAAATCACTTCCAATGAAGAAAATTTTCCCATCAAGCACCACCGGACATGCCACATCTACCTTTGGTTCAGAAATCCGTTGCAACTTCTGACTCTTCACATCGTACAAAAACATAGCCTGACGTTTGCCATTCACCACCCCGGCTCCGTTAAACCAGAAGGGCGTTTCCGTAAATACTTCGTAATCCTTTTCTTCCTTTTCAGACTCAGCAATACGTGTCTGCTCTTTTGCCGAAAGTTTATAATAATCCGGGTAACGAACATCAATCTCTCCTAATAGCAACAAGGTGTTCTCATCCACCTTCTGATAGTCTGCTACGCTGATTGGCAACCGGAAAGCCTGCTTTGCTTCGCCTCCATGGATATGAATCCGATAAAAATTCGTAACACCAAAGGGAGCCTCTTTTGCCTGCTTCTTCTCTTTCTCGCTTCGTGCAGCTGCAAATAAAATATGTTCTTCGTCTTCCCAGTAAAAGCTACGCTCTTTGTGAAGCGCCGTCAACTGTCGAACCTTTCCATTTTCATAAACCCAGATATCCCCTTCGTAGGTGTTGTCCTCTTTGTTGGCATAGCTTACTACAAACGCTGCTGCCTGTCCACCCGGTGCGTATTCCACGTTTGATAAAAATTTGTAACGCAGAATATCCTCCTTTTCCACTTTCTTCATAGTAACCTCCTTCTCTATAACAGGAACTCCGCCAGTACAACATTGCTAACGTCCCTTCCACGAGGGGTAAGTCGCACAGCATCTCCTTCCATGTTAATCAGTTCTTTATCCTCCAATGCTTTCAGTACGTTACCATACACTTCATCCATTGTTTTATGAAAAGTTTCTTCAAATACCTTTTTTGAAACCCCTTTATCCAGGCGCAATCCCAGAAACATAAATTCTTCCATCTGTCCGGTTTTGTCAACTGCCTCTGCTTCCTTACGGTTCTCTCCATGCATATATAACCATAAACTGTCTTTATTCTTATATCGCACGTTATCAAAAAGAGAGGATGCCCCTAGCCCAAATCCAATATAATTCTCGCGCGTCCAATAGCCCATGTTATGTTTACATTCCATTCCCGGCTTTGCATAGTTGGATATCTCATAACGTTCATACCCATGTTCTGCTAACAGTTCTTGCGTCAATGCATCCATCTTGCGTTCTTCATCTTCCGATGGCAATAGTTCCGGCTCCTCGCCCCGCTCTCTTTTCTTCTCATCCTCAGCGTAACGCTCGTAAAACGGCGTCTCTTCTTCTATTATCAGGCTATACGCTGAGATGTGTTCCGGCTCTAAGGCGCAGACTTTCAAAAGTGAATCTTTGTAAGATTCCACACTCTGTCCCGGCAACGCGCTCATCAAATCTACGTTGATATTCGTAAATCCTGCCTTTCTAGCCAACTGAAAACTTTCCACAAACGTCTCATAAGTATGAATTCTTCCCAAAAGCTGTAATTCCTGTTCCTGCGCTGATTGCAACCCAAAACTAATACGGTTCACCCCAACCTTCCGATAGGCCACAAGCTTGTCATAGGTTACCGTTCCCGGGTTGGCCTCTATCGTTATTTCTGCATTCGGCTCCACCTCAAAGGTGTCACGCACTGCTTCTAAAATCTCTGCAATTTCTTCTCCTGAAAGAAGCGACGGTGTGCCGCCGCCCACGAAAACAGTGGGCACAGAGATTCCCTCTGTAGCCCACGCACATGTCCGTATTTCCGAAAGAAGCATCCCGAGATACTCCTTTCTTGCTTCTTCATTCATAGAAAAGGAGAGAAAATCACAGTAATCGCATTTTTTAACACAAAATGGAATATGAATATAAATTTCTGCCTTCTTCATCCCGTTTAATCCTCATCCAATCGTAATACGCTCATAAATGCTTCCTGTGGAATCTCCACAGTACCAACCTGGCGCATCCGCTTCTTTCCTTCCTTCTGCTTATCAAGCAGTTTACGCTTACGGCTGATATCACCGCCGTAACACTTAGCCAACACATCCTTACGCATAGCACGAACCGTTTCTCTGGCAATTACTTTGCCACCAACAGCCGCCTGAATCGGAATCTCAAACAAATGCCGCGGAATCTCTTCTTTAAGCTTCTCACACATCTTGCGACCACGCTCATAAGCCGTTCCTTCAAACACAATGAAAGAAAGGGCATCCACTTCCTCTTTGTTGACCAAAATATCCAATTTCACCAATTCGGAGCGCTGATAGCCTTTCATCTCATAATCAAAGGATGCATATCCTCTGGAACGAGACTTCAACGCATCGAAAAAGTCATAAATAATCTCATTTAACGGCAATTCATACTTTAATACCGCTCTGGTAGCCTCAATGTATTCCATGGACAGGTACACACCACGACGCTCCTGACACAAATCCATAATCGCGCCAATGTACTCGCTGCTTACCATAATCTCCGCAGACACAATGGGCTCTTCCATATAGTCAATGGATGTTGGTTCCGGTAAGTTGGATGGATTGGTTAATTCAATTACTTCTCCATCTGTCTTATGCACCTTGTAAATAACACCCGGTGCTGTCGTAACCAAATCTAAGTTGTACTCTCGCTCTAATCGTTCCTGAATAATCTCTAAGTGAAGCAAACCTAAGAATCCACAACGGAATCCAAATCCCAACGCAATGGATGTTTCCGGCTCAAACTGCAAAGATGCATCATTTAACTGCAATTTCTCAAGTGCCTCTCGTAAATCCTGATACTTCGCTGCATCCGCCGGATACAAACCACAATACACCATAGGATTAACTTTCTTATATCCAGGCAACGCCTCTTCACACGGTCGATTCTTATCCGTAATGGTATCACCCACACGGGTATCCTTCACATTCTTAAGAGATGCCGTAACGTAACCTACCATACCGGCAGACAACTCTTCGCATGGAATAAACTGTCCCGCCCCAAAATAACCTACTTCTACAATATCCGCCGTTGCACCGGTTGCCATCATGTGCATCTTGGTACCGGCCTTCATAGTGCCTTCCATCACACGACAGAATACAATAACTCCTTTGTAAGAATCATATAAAGAGTCAAAAATCAGTGCCTTAAGCGGTGCCTGCGGATCCCCCTTCGGGGATGGAATCTTCGTTACAATCTGTTCTAACACCTCTTCCACATTTAAACCGGTCTTGGCCGAAATCCGCGGAGCATCCTCTGCCTCAATTCCTATAATATCTTCTATTTCTTCTACCACACGATCCGGATCCGCACTCGGCAAATCAATCTTATTGATAACCGGCATAACATCCAAATCATGATCCAAAGCCAAATAAACATTGGCCAACGTCTGTGCCTCAACTCCCTGCGCCGCATCCACTACCAGGATAGCACCATCGCAAGCAGCCAGACTACGGGATACTTCATAGTTAAAATCCACATGTCCCGGGGTATCTATCAGATTAAAAATGTATTCTTCCCCATCCTGCGCCTTATAAACAATACGCACAGCCTGAGACTTAATGGTAATACCACGCTCCCTCTCAAGATCCATGTTATCAAGCACCTGTGCCTGCATCTCACGACTGGTCAGCAGTCCGGTCTTCTCAATAATACGGTCCGCCAGGGTTGACTTACCATGGTCAATATGCGCAATAATGCAAAAATTTCTAATTTTACTCTGGTCTATAGCCATTAATTTTCCTCCGAATTACTCTTCTTTACAGCATTTTTATTTATAGATACACCACTTTATTATAACACAAAAAAAGCAGATGTACATAACCACATCTGCTTTTCTTTACATGTTGCTTATTCTCTCACAGATTTCTTAAGCAAGGTTGCAATTTCTTCCTCTGTGGATAGGCTCATTACCTTCTCGGCAAGTTCTTTCGCCTCTGTCAAACTCCACTTCGAAATCGTACAACGGGCTGACAATACCAATACCGGATTAACACTGAATTCCGTTAATCCAAAGGCAATCAGCAATGGGATCATCATCGGGTCTGCTGCCGCTTCTCCGCACATACCTACCGGGATGCCGGCCTTACGTCCACATTCGATAATGTTCTTAATAGAACGAAGTACCGATGGCTGGAAGGTGGAATAAAGGTATGCAACATCTGCATTTCCACGATCCACACTCATAGTATACTGCGTCAAATCATTGGTACCAATGGAGAAAAAGTCCGCTTCTTTTGCTAACAGATCTGCAATCAGACTTGCTGCCGGGGTCTCAATCATACAGCCCACTTCAATATGCTCATCGTAGGCAATTCCTTCCCCTTTCAGCTCCTTTTTCAATTCCTCTACCATATTCTTTACGCTGCGTAATTCTTCCACACAGGTAACCAACGGTACCATAATTTTAATCTTTCCAAATGCGCTGGCGCGTAAAATCGCACGCAACTGAATCCGATAGCTATCAGGATTTCCCAAGCAATAACGTACCGCACGGTATCCCAAAAACGGATTCTCTTCTTTTTTCATCTCGAGGTACGGGATGTCTTTATCGCCACCAATATCCAGCGTACGGATAATCACTGTCCTGTCCCCCATGGTAGTCACTGCCTGCTGATAAGCACTAAACTGCTCTTCTTCCGTCGGCATATGGGTTCGATCCATAAACAAAAACTCTGTACGGAACAAACCGATTCCTTCACCATCGCATTCCATGGCCTTTTGCGCATCCTTCGGTGTTCCAATGTTGCAAAACAACTCCACCGTTTCACCGTCAGAAGTCTTCGTCTCCTTACCAAGGAAACCTTGCAGCTCTGACTGCTTGCGTATATAGTCTTCACGCTTGCGAATGTACCCTGTTAACGTATCTCCATCCGGATTAATGTGAATGACGCCTTCGGTTCCGTCTACAATCACCGTATCTTTATCCTTTACCAGTTCCGTCACATTCGGCACGGACAAAACCGCCGGGATTTCCAGGGATCTGGCCAAAATCGCGGAGTGGGAGGTTTTACCACCCACCTCCGTAACAATTCCTGCCACATTCTCTTTTACAATTTGAGATGTCATGGACGGCGTCAAATCTTTTGCCACCAATACCGTTCCCGGTGATACATGACGAATATCCACATCCTTAATGCCCAAAAGCAATTTCAGCAAGCTTACCTTAATATCTGCGATATCGGATGCTCTCTGACGCATCATGTCATCATCCATCTTGGAAAACATACCAATAAACATATCGCATACAGCCTCTACAGCGGCTTCCGCACACTGACCGGTTTCCATCATTTTTTCCATTTCACCGGCCATGGACGGATCAGAAATCATAACCAGATGTCCTTCTAAAATCTCTGCTTCCTTCGCACCGATTCTACCGCGTACATCTTCTGCCATTGCAGCCGTCTCTTCTTTGAATTCACCTACTGCTTTTTGAAATCTTGCTTTTTCCTCGCTGGCACTCTTTGCCTTATTCTTATCATAAGACAAATCCGTTTCTCCAATCACACAGACACTGCCAATTCCAATACCGCGTGATGCAGCAATTCCGTTCATCATAGGCACCTCTTTCCTAATCGCCGAGGCCACTCTCTACCAAGGCAATTGCTTCTTTCAATGCTTCTGCCTCGTCGGCGCCATCACACTGAATTTCGATTTCTGCACCGCACTTGATGCAGGCGCTCATCAACATCATAACGCTTTTTGCATCGTAAACTGTACCATTGAAATCAATCTTAACACTACAAGCATATTTGCTCATAGCCTGACTAAACACACTTGCCGGGCGCATATGCATACCCTGTTCGTTTGTAACTGTAATCTTCTGAGATACCATACCAATCCATCCTTTCTTACGCTATAACTTATTCTTCTACTCTTTTTTTCAAAAGACCTAACAATGCACATCCAACTACGGAGCCGATTAACAATGCCACAACGTACATAAGCTTGTTACCAACTACCGGGAATACGAATACACCACCGTGAGGTGCACGTAAGGAACACTTAAATAACATGGAAAGTGCTCCTGCAACACCGGAACCAACCAAACAAGATGGAATCACGCGGATTGGATCTGCTGCTGCGTAAGGAATTGCTCCTTCTGTAATGAAGCAAAGTCCCATAATAAAGTTAACCGGGCCGGATTTTCTCTCAGCCGGAGTAAATTTGTTTTTGAAAATAATGGTTGCAAGGGCAATCGCCATTGGCGGAACCATACCACCAATCATAACCGCTGCCATAATCATGAATCCCATGTCATTCTGGTTTGCAAGGGCTGCAAGACCAAATGCGTAGGCTGCCTTGTTCAGCGGGCCACCCATATCCGTTGCCATCATGGCACCAAGCACAAATCCCAGTAACATGGTAGAGCTGTCGCTCATTCCGGATAATACCTCAGCAATCCATGCATTCAATGCACCTACTGCCGGGTTAATTGCACACATAACCAATGCTACCATCAAAATTCCGCCTAACGGATAAATCAATACCGGCTTGATTCCTTCCAATGCCTGTGGCAACTTGGAACAAATCATCTGCAGGAATTTCACGATGTAACCACCGGCAAAACCGGCTACCAACGCGCCGAGGAACGCGGAAGGAATATCTCCACCCGGAGCTGCAAAGGTTGCTCCGCTGGCTGCTAACGCACCACCAACGAAACCAACAGCAAGACCCGGTCTGTCTGCAATACTCTGTGCAATGAATCCTGCAAGGATTGGTAACATAAATCCAAATGCGGTACCACCAATGCTCTTAAACCATGCTGCAACCGGTGTGTTGGAACCGAAGTTGCTCGGATCAATGGAGTAATCATCCAATAAGAAGGCAATGGCGATTAAAATACCACCACCAATAACGAATGGTAACATATGAGATACACC
Source organism: Lachnospiraceae bacterium (assembly GCA_015057205.1). Lineage (GTDB taxonomy): Bacteria > Bacillota > Clostridia > Lachnospirales > Lachnospiraceae > XBB1006. The sequence continues at coordinate 8,659 of SVEW01000016.1, forward strand.
ATTCATCAGGTGTTTATAAACTTTTCTTCCGAAGCTTTCGTTGCTACTGTCATCGCTTGCGGCAACAGTTCCTGCATGATGATATACCTTAGGATTTGCGCCTGCTTTTTGCAATAATTTCTCAGGTCCGTGGATGGCTTCTTTCGTAGATGCAATAACCACCGGTTTGCCATCAAAACGACCCATATCGATGTTCTTATCGCAGGCAACAATAACTGCATCCGCATTGTGAATTTCCATCTTGGTCAACGCATCCTTAACACCGCCGGATCCGTCCTTCTCAACCTTAATATTGATGCCCATTTCCTTCGCTTTTAACTCAAGGGCTTCTGCTGCCATAAAGGTATGTGCAATACCGGTTGGGCAAGCAGTAACAGCAACTATGTTCAAACCGCCTTCAACCTTCGCAGCTTCACTTGCTGTCTCGTTTCTCTTACCGTCTTTTTCGTTTTCTTTCTCGTCAATCAGCGCAAGAAATTCCTGTGGTGTCTTCGCCTTTAACAATGAGGAAGCAAATTGCGCATCCATCAAAAGTCCCATTAATTTAGAAAGTACCTCTAAGTGTGTATCCGCTCCACTCTCCGGTGCTGCAATCATGAAAAACAGCTTGCTTGGTGCACCGTCTAATGCTTTGTAGTCTACACCACCCGGAACCGTCATGGCCGTAACGCCGGCCTGTTTAACAGCCGCTGATTTTCCATGTGGCACCGCAATACTCATGCCGACTGCAGTAGACCCCTTCTCTTCTCTTGCAATAATTGCCTTCTTAAATTCTGCCTTGTCATTAAGATTTCCCATTTCATCGTGCAATCTAATTAATTCATCGATTGCTGCATTCTGATCAGCTACTGATACGTTTAAGCTGATACCGTCTTTCTTTAAAAGCTCTGTAATCCTCATACGTCCTCCTTTACATTAAGGTTTGATAAAGTGACAAAATCGCTTCTTTCGTTGCCAAATCATCGGAAAAAGCGGTCGCGCTGCCTGCTGCAGTTCCCATCTTCAAAGCTTTCTCGTAATCCTTGCTCTGAAGATAACCGGCTACAAAACCGGCAACCATAGAATCTCCGGCTCCAACCGAATTTCTGACAACGCCCTTTGGAACGCCAATCTGATAGGATTCACCGGTTTCGGTGAGTAGCAGAGCTCCATCTTTAGCCATCGAAATAAGTACGTTTCTGGCTCCCATATCCTGTAACTTCTTTGCGTGTTCCGTAAGTTCTTCGCTGGTCTTTAATTCTTTTCCAAACAAATCACCCAGCTCATGATTATTTGGTTTTATTAGAAATGGATGATATTTCAAAACCTTTTTTAAAAGGTCTCCCGTCGCATCCACCACGACTTCAATTCCTTTGCCATCCACACGTGCAAGAATCTCTTCATACACATTATTCGGCAGACTCTTTGGAATGCTACCGGCAAGAATCAGAATATCGCCCTTCTTAATCCCGTCAATCTGCTCTAACAAAGCTTCATAGGCTTCTCTTGAAATATCCGGTCCCTGGGCGTTAATTTCCGTTTCCTCGTCCTGCTTCAACTTCACGTTAATTCTGGAAATTCCGTCCTTCAAATGAATAAAATTTGTCTCAATGCCCCTCTCCTTCACGCTCTTTTCAATGGCTTCGCCCGTAAAACCGGCTACAAACCCAAGCGCCGTTGTTGGGAGTTCCAAGTTCTTAAGTACCGTCGATACATTGATTCCCTTACCACCGAAATAATATTCTTCCTTGTCTGAACGATTCGTCATGCCAATGGCCAATTCTCTGTCCATACGCACAACGTAATCGATGGCCGGATTAAATGTAACGGTATAAATCATACACATACCTCCTATTATTCCGTTATTACTCGAATAATGGTTCGATCATAAAACTTCTTATCTGTTTCCTGATCTGTCAAAATGCAACAATCGGAAAGCTTTGCAAACGTTACCGCACTCACCTGCTCAAACTTGGTATGATCTGCTAACACATATACCATGTGTGCATGCGAAATTGCAGCTCTCTTTACACTTGCTTCGTCCACATCCGGAGTGGTAAACCCGGCTCCGGTAGAGATTCCATTGGTTCCGATAAACGCTTTGGTAAAATGATATTTCGCAATACTGTCCAGACAATCCGGCCCAACCACTGCTTCTGTTATCGATTTCAATCTTCCGCCAAAAATTGTTGTGTCCAAATTCTTCTCGAGTAACATCTTGGCGTGTACAATACCGTTGGTTACGTATTTCGCCTTGGTATTATTGATGTACTTGATCATCTCAAGGGTTGTGGTTCCGGAATCAATAAATACGAAATCATTGTCTTGAATCAGCGATGCTGCATATTTGCTGATGCGGGTCTTCTCTTTCATATTTCGAGAAGCTTTCGTAACCACCGAGTCCTCTTCAATCTTTATGTCTGCCTTCTCTACCGTTGTTGCTCCACCAAACACCTTACAAATACGCTTGGCTTCATGTAGGGCTGTCAAATCCCGGCGCACTGTCGCCGCACTGGCACGCAGTTCTTCTTCTAATTCTGCCACCGTAACGACCTTGCGCTCATTGATAATGGCTACAATTCTCTCTCTTCGTTCCTGCGTAAGCATATATTCACCTCGCTTCGTCGCAACCTATAACTTAGTAGTTTCTCTATTGTCATAATACCATTTACACCAATCATTTTCAATCAATAATAATCACAAATAATCATGCGGTTTTTTATGCAAATAGTACAAAAAGAGGCAACATATTTGTCGCCTCTCCCATAAAATTCGCATAATTGTATTTGCTTTTCTAATTATTTCTATTTTTTATTTATTAACAACTCGTTAACAATTGATTATTTGTGATTATTCTTTGTACAACCTGGGGCGTTTTAGGCTTCCTTTCCGAAATGTATATTCCGGTGTAAGAAAAGGATATGAAATCTCATTTACCATATACCAGGGATTATCCCCCGCCGCCGGATTTCGCAATACATGAAACTCCTGCGCCGGCATATATCCCTGAGCCAGCAAAAATGCCTTCTCACCATCTTTTTCACATGTATCCACTACCATCACAACGTGACCCGGGCTGCCACCATGAATAAATATATCGCCCACATCAATCTGGTTTTCCTTGATTTCTTTTGCATCAGCTTCCAGATTCATTGTTCCGGAATAAGCAAAAACTACCCGCATGAACTTTTTAAAAGAATCGTATGAACTGTTATGACTCGGCGCACTTGTCCAGTATACGGAATTTCCATTTACCCCAATTCCTCTGCCCTTCCGCCAGGTGTCGAAATCCGCCTGAAAACCTCCGCCTAACGTATAGCGAATTTGAGCATACTGCCCCTTGCTGTAATAATATTCGCCATACATGCGCATAACAGAATCGGCACACTGCTGCAAATCTTCATTTTCAAGCGGCAATTTAAATACCGCCACATGATCTTCTCTGTTTCCCTTTTCACTGCCATCGTACAAGAGCACCGGACTTCCGTCATCTTTCATTTCATAGCCGCGTATGAATTCCGTCAGACTCCCTTTTTTTGCTTTGGTGCGACAAAACCCTTCCGGTGTACGAATGCGCTCCTGCAAGGTCTTTCCTTTCGGGTTAATGAAAGAATACGCCGGCTCCTTTGGTTCTTCTTTTTTCGTCTCCTGTGTCACAACCGATTTTGCAGGCTTTTGTTTTTCCGGTGAAAGCTGTCTGTCGCTAACGTGGGTGTACAAATAACTTCCTGCTGCCACCTGTACAATTAAAATTAACGGCATTCCAATTACAAAATACCAATGTTTCGTCTTGTGGTGAAACAAGTACATTCCCACAAGGGTACCCACACTTCCTCCGAGGATGCTTACCAGAAACAAGGTCTTTTCCGGAATGCGCCAGGCACCTTTGATTGCTTTGCGCTTATCGATGCCCATCACCGCAAGTCCTGCCACATTCATAATCGCCAAATAAACCAGTAAAAGTTTTAATCCCATTTGCGTTCCCCCTTCACGTGTCATTTTACAAAAACCGGAAAGTCCGCTTCGGACCTTCCGGCTATCTTTTCTTTATTCTTCTGTCGGCAACTGCGCTCCGCACTTCGTGCAGAACTTCGCCGTTTCTGATACCTCAGCACCACACTGTGGACAGGTTCTTCCATCCGGCTTTGTCTCTTCAACAACTTCTTCTTTTACCTCTTCTGCCGGTGTTTCTTCTACAACCGGTTCCGGTTCTACTACTACCGGCTTTGCTGTACCGCACTGTGTACAGAATTTAGCAGTTGGTGAATTCACAGCCTGACAATTCTCACATGTCCAGCCTGCCTTAGCCTGGGTAGCATTTTGCACATGCTGTGCCGCCACATTGGTCATTTCCACCACATTCTTGGTAGCCGCGCTGGTCACATCTGCCACATTCTTTTGCAGTGCCAAAACCGAAGCATCTTCCAGGGTTTTTCCAAAGAAAAGCATCGCACCTAAAATGAGTAACACAACCAACAGTAACATATTAACCCAGAACCAAAAAGTGGTTCCTGTTTTCAACAGCGAGTCCGCCATACCCATCATCTGACTAAATTGACGGCTGCTATTCCCGAAATCTTTGCCACTTTTCATCAAATCTTGCGCTGAAGATGTAAACTGACTTTTTAAAACAAACCATACCACAATGTCACCTAAGGTAACACAAGCGGTAGTTGCATACTTGGCTGCTTTTGAAATTGCAAGTGGTACGAACCACAATACAGCAATCACAATTGGTAATACAATCAAAAGTGCATATATATAATGTGCATCTGACATACTCTCACCATCATACGTAATTCCTTTTACAAGGTCAAAAGCAGACATTTCTTTTCTCTGTCCCGAACAGGATACAAAGAATGTCGGAACGAAAAAGAATATGATTGCTAATAAGCTGATTGTTTTTACAATGTGTTTTACACGAATAGTATCTACCGAAATATTCATACCGCTCCTCCTTAGTCATTAAAGCTTGAAAAAGCATCGGACATGTCACTGTTGTATTCTGCTTTGTTTGCCTTAATCTGTGCTTTGTAAATATCACGCAGGTTTTCATATCCATAACGATAGTAAATGTACTCATGTACAGTCATGGAATGAAAATCAATTCTTGCGGATGTTTCGTCAAATGAGTTGCTTCCGTCTGTTTTAACCAAAACATTCTGGAATACCACCGGTACATATACGGTCTTGTGGTAATCTTTGTTCTTGTAGTCGTCATGATAGGTAACTTTTCCTTTGTATACCAGTACAACATAGTTATTCGTACCATATTCACTGACATTCTTTCTTACAAGAATATAATTTCCAACATAGTCCCACGCAGCGTAAGTGAAATCATCATCATCTTCCCCACGAGACTCTAACACATCCATTGCCTGCGCTTTCATCTTCTCTACAGATGCTTCCTGCAAATCTGTTAACGCTGCTGCATAACGGTCTGCACCTTCTACCGTAAAGGTTTTGCTGGTTGTCTTATACTTGATACCTTTGCTTGTAAGATCCCCTACTTCATCAACCGTAACGGTTAAGGAATCTCCAACCTTCAGGTTGTAAGCAGTCATTCCGCCGTTGTCAAAATGGAAGTATGCTGTCTTTAAGTAGTCTTCTGTAGATTTGTTTACAATGTTTGCTTTGATAAATCCGTCAATTCCGGAGAATTCTACGGTTACTGCCGCAAACGGATCCACTTCTTTAACCTTATCAAGGCCTTTCACTTTTACTTTCTTCTTCTCGCCGGTCAAAATAATATTATAGGTATCTGCGAGTTTCTTTGCAATTGCCTTATTCCATGTTACAGTAATGCTATCGCCGTTTTTCAAATTCTTATCCGGATCGCAGGACAAGTGAATGCTTGCTGCAACCAGTTTACCCGCCGATCCGGCAAAGGTTTCCCCAAGCTCGGTTGCCAACTTGCTGCTGACAGAATCCTCTTTTTTCTCAGCCACTTCATTGATTTTCTCAACGAATTCATCGTTTAATGTAGCCTTTGCTTCTCCGTAACCATCGCAACCTGTAAAGTCAACTTTCACATAATCCTCGATGTTTACAGTACGGTTCTGCTTATCAATGTAAAAATAAGCACCAACTCCTACTCCTACTAAAACCAAAATTGCCAGTATAATGCCAACAACCTTCTTGTTCAATTTCAATTCCGGTTTCTGATACTGCAGTCCCTGTTCATAATTAGTCTGTGACTGCACTGTCTGCGGGGTTGCGTCATAGTTACCCTGCTGCGCGCTCTGCGGAGCCGCACTATAGGTTCCAGACTGCCCCTGCGCCGTTGGGGTCGCATCATAAGTCCCCCCCTGGCTTGTTGTCTGTGTCTGTTTTTCCTCGGAACTTTGTACTGCAAAATCTGCAAGCTTCGCGCCACAGTTCTCGCAAAAAGCTGCATTATCTGCAACTTTCGTTCCACAATTCGGACAAAATGCCATGTCTTCCTCCTTTGTACCTTAGTACTTTTCATATTATATACACATTTATTATACAAAACTTTCACCATTCTGTAAACTGCCGCAAACGAAACACTTATTGCCAAATCACAAAAACTCGTCTTCACTTTTGAACTTATTCAAATTTTTGCATAATCCGTTTTATTCGTTCATCCGCCACATGATAAACCGGTTGCAAAGGCCACGGGAGGTTCTCCACATACTCCCTGTCTTTTGCATCCAGCCGTTCCAATTTTAGTTCGAACGCTTTCGCGTCCCCATATTTTTCTTTTCCAAATTCGCATTTTCTATATTCCCGCGGAATTTCCTTAATCTCTTCTTCCACCCGTTTAAAACTGGTTTTTCCGAAGGCTCCGTACACCTTTTCATAATGCACCCGCACATGGGTTCCTTCTTCTGGCGGCTCAAATCGAATTACACCCGTATTAATATAATGCTCCCAAACTGTTTTTCGGATACGTTCTATCGGCGTCGGGAAGTCTAACTCTTTTGCAATTTCCGGCACCGTATACCCCTTATCCGCCAAATGTCTTATGGCGTCGCCACTGGCCACGTCGTGTGTAAAGTTTGCTAATGTCTGTTTAAAAAATTCATTATTCATATGCATCTCCTGCCGTTTTATGCTTATTATGTCGGTGTAATGTTCTTGTTTCTTTATTCTTCTAGCGATAGCGGTCGCACGGTTCGTCCGCTATGTATAGTTTGATCATACTTTCCACTTTTTCATATCCCAAAGGATTATCTGCGGTTTCCATCGTCAGTATCAGATTGTCCTGTGGCATAATACCGTTTTTCATGTAATTTTTCACCTTTGCCTCTGTCTGCTGCGCATACCACAATTTGTCCATTAAGCCCAGATGTTCCCAGTAGATAAAGGCTTGTCGCTTAAAGCTATAGATCTTAAAATCCGGAAAATAAATGGAGCCGTCCGGAAGCTGCAACATCTCTTCATAATGATACGGAATTCCATAGCGATGCAGCATTTCATCAATGATTAGCTCGGATTTCGAACGTACAAAATTACCGGATGGCGATCGAAAAATCAATTTTTCCGGGTGCTTTTTGTTTCGTATGTATTCACTTTTGCTCCACTTTATGATATCATCTCCGGGACGTTCCGGAAACATGAATGTGTGATAACGATTATCCTTCGATAAGTAGGATTCCGTCTTGGATGAAAAAGATTGTTTCCTAAGATAGGCTTCACATGCCTGCATTTCCTGTTGCAGGTCGCCGAGTCGCGCTTCCAGCCATTTCCGCCTGGCTAACTTCTCTGCAAGCGCTCGCTCTTGCTTGGGTATGTATTTCTTTTTCCCATCTATCTTTAAATACCATTTTTCCCAGGCTCCGTTCTTCGTAATCAGCAATTCCCCTTCCGAAAGCGTGCGCAGTTCCTGACTAATTCCCATCATCTCCGCCTGCAGCTCTTCCCGCTTCTTGCTGACAAGTTCTGTTAATGTGTTTATCATATCTTACCCCTTTTTAAGTTTTTCGATTTCTTATTGTAGCAGTTCTTTTGCAGATGCGCAACCATTTTTTTATTTTTCTAAAATGATTTCCTGCCTAATTCTCCACTTTCTGGGTTCAATTTCTCCTCTTTTGTGATTTTGTATCCCACTTTCTGGGCACAGCAGACAGGCTTGCTCTTTTTAGGATAAAGCGCCCGAACCATGTCGGGCGCCCAATTTAACAATATTTATCTCTCTTGGATACCATCTGCCCCGCCAGCGGCACAATATCATAATACTCTGCCTGATGCTCGGCAATGCAGGCCCGGGCAGCATCAATGGCCGACTCCGGAAGAACCAGTGATACACCACAGGAAAGTTCTCCCTGAATGGCTCGCGGCGCAGGCGCAATGCGATTCTCAATACTATGTGCATCCAACAATTCATGGAGTGCCATGCCATGCTCGTAATTGCGAAATAATATGTAATAGCGAACAACCTCACTCTTCATGACCTTCCTCCTAGCACAAACCGGGCGACAACCGCCGCCCGATTCTATAAAACACTTTATTTCTCATTCAACATTTCTACAAACGCACCAATTCTGGTTCTTAACTGCTCTGCATCGCTGTCCTCGTAATCGGTTTCCAGACTTAATACAGGAATTCCAGCCTCTTTTAACGCTCGGGATACACTGTATTTCTCGGTATCGTACAAACAGCAGAACTTCAGGCTGCAATCAATAACACCGTCAACCTGATACTCTTTTGCAAGGCGAAGAATGTCATCAATACGTCCGGTGTTCGGTGTAAAGCAGGCACAATTTGTCTTCATGTAACGCTCAGAAAGTGCCATGTACTGCTCATCAAGCGTAGTCTTGGACTCATCAACCAGATTCTCAAAATATCTGGTTCCGGTACACATTTCTTCGCAGACAACAGCTGCACCGCTGGTTTCAATGATGTTATGTAATTTCCAGTTTGGAACTGCCAACGGTGTACCGGTTACAAGAATACGTTTGGTTCCTTCCGGCACTACACTTACGCCATCTTTAATTCTCTGCTCTAATTCATCTGCCAACTTATTACACATCTGTGCGCAACGGGCAGGATCATCAAAGAAGGAAATCTGTGTCATCAGCAGAGCATCACGTCCGGAAATCGGTAAACATTTGCTCTTTCTTGCATCGTATACACGCTGCATAGCCTTTCTCTTCTCATTAATAAGCTTAATTGCATCCGCAAGTTTCTCCGGTGTAATCTTGTTGCCCGTGAATTCCTCAACCTTAGCAGCAAACTCCTTGATTTCTTCTTTCCATTTCAAAATGTCCTTTTCACGTTTCATCTGTGGTACGTCCATCACGTACATAGGAACATCTTCCCCTAAGATTTCGTAAGCTTTCTTCTTGCCATCACAGGTCGTTTCACCAACGTACATATCTGCAATACGGAAAAATGGACAGGTTTTACCAAGCCGTGCACCAACGGAAGCCTTTACAAGTGGGCAGGTATTCTTTGGAAGAACAGCCTCGCCATCCGGAACCCAGAACTGGGAACCGCCGCAAAGACCGGTAACAATACCATTTGCTGCAACCACCACTTCATCCGGAACATATACGCAAAATGTACCAAACACTTTACGTCCTTCCTTCTGGGCTTCAATCAACTCCGCAGGACGAATACCATGAACTTCAGAAATAACCATATCCCAGAAATCCATCGCCTTCGGACGATTTTCCTGTGTCAAAAAAACATCTCCAACCGCAGTTGGTAACACCTGACACAAGTTGTCATGGGCTTCCAAATCCATCCCCAAATCTTTCCACATTTTCACATAATCTGACATCTTTTATCCTCCTTGTAGTAAAAAACTCCCCTATTTATTCTTCCGCAAGCTCGCGTATTGCGGCAATTGCGGCATCTACCTCTTCTTCGGTATTAAACCATGAAAAACTAAATCGAACAGCTCCCTGCTCCGTTGTACCAAGAGCCTGGTGCATTAGCGGCGCGCAATGAGCCCCGGCACGGGTTGCCATATCGTAATCTTCCGACAAAGCATCTGCCACCATGGCTGAATCATAATCCCGGATATTCAGTGCCACCACACCCGTATGCTGTTTTGCCTTCATATCACTGTAAATCCGTATCCCATCAATATGGCGAATACCCTCATAAAAGCGCATGGCCAAAGAATTTTCTTTCTGTTCAATAGCAGAAATTCCCACCTCTTCAATATAATTCAGTGCAGCATAAAGTCCTGCGATACCATGCCCATTTAAAGTTCCCGCCTCCAAACGGGTAGGGTAATCCCGTGGTTGCTCCTTATCATAAGAATGCACACCACTTCCACCACATTTAAACACTTCCACTTCCACGCCTTCCCGGATACACATACCGCCGGTGCCCTGAGGGCCCATCAATCCTTTGTGTCCAGTAAAACATAGAATATCAATATTCATTCTCTCCATATCAATGGGAAGCACTCCCGTTGTCTGGGATGCATCCACGATAAACAAAAGTCCGTGTCTTTTGCAGATCGCGCCAACCGCCTCAATATCCACCACATTGCCGGTCAAATTAGAGGCATGAGTACACACAATCGCCTTGGTCTGCGGGGTAATCAGTTCCTCAAACTGTTCCGGTTTTACATTGCCACCTTTATCCGCTTTCACAAAAGAAAGGGTCACATCCTTTTCTTTTTCAAGCAAATAGAGGGGGCGCAAAACAGAATTGTGCTCCATCTGTGTTGTAATCACATGGCTGCCGGGCGCAATAGCTCCACGAATGGCAATGTTCAAACTCTCCGTGGCATTCATTGTCAAAATCACATGATCCGGACGCTTGCAGTGAAACATCTCCGCAAGCTTTGCCCTTGTATGATAAACCACACGTGACGCTGAAAGCGCTGAACCATGGGCACCACGGGATGCATTTCCCATAGATGTCATGGCATCGCAAACCGCATCAATTACACACTGCGGCTTCATGCGCGTAGTCGCTGCATTATCAAAATACATACTTATTCCTCCATCGCTACAGCAAAACTGGCAGCCCCAATGGCCCCGGCGTAACGTCCATCCGGTTTGGCATTTACCGTTACGTGCAATTTTTCTGATAGCGTATCCCTAAGATAATCATAATCACATAATCCGCCGGTCAGACATACCAACTTATTCCCCGGGCTCATATGCCCTGCCTGACTGACAACTTTGCTGGCAATAGAGTCAATCACTGCAAACGCAATGTTTTCCCTATTCTCGCCCCGACCAATCAGACTGATCACCTCCGACTCGGCAAACACCGTACAAAGGGAGCTGATGGTGGTATTTCCACCCTTGCGTGCCATCTCGCAAAGCTGCTTTGGATCTACCCCCAGGGTATTCGCCATCACTTCTAAAAACCTGCCGGTTCCCGCCGAACACTTATCATTCATCAAAAAATCCGTCACCGCACCGCCTTGTACCTCAATAATCTTGGTATCCTGGCCTCCGATGTCGATAATCAGCACATCCGCACTTTCATGCAAAATAGCCGCTCCTTTTCCATGGCAACTAATCTCCGTCACGCATTTATCTGCAAAAGGTACACTCACACGACCGTATCCGGTAGCAACTACTTTTTCTTTTTCCACATCAATTGCCAAATCCAGCAATTTTTTCTTGATTTCTTCTGCAGTTTCTACACTGCTCCACCCTGTTGGTTGTAAAAGACGGTGTAAAATCCTACGCTCCCGGTCCATAACAATGGTCTTGGCACAGGTAGAGCCAATGTCAATTCCAATAAAATAACTCATCGCAATAAAACCTCATAAACGCCGTCATACGTAATGTTCTCTTTTTCGAACGCTTCCAATAGTATTTCTTTTTCTGACAAAGCGGCCTTCCAAGCAAGTCCGCATCCGGCCGTCACTTCTTTCGGCACCGGAATCAATCTACCCGGAAGGTCATGTTCCAAACAATACTTCTCCACTGCCATAGCATGGGCCGTGGAGCTAAAAGATATGACGAGCTGTAATGTCTTCTCTCTCATATCTTACGGGCGGATAATCAGGTCCGCGTTCTCCATTTTCTCAACAATATCGTACATGTTGGTTACGCCACCAACTGCTAATTTATCTGCAATTCCATAGAAGTTCAGACAGGTTCCGCAAGTTAAAATCTCAACTCCCTGTGCTTCCATGGATTTCAAATCTTCCAAAGAAAGGGAACCTTCGCAGGAAACATGCGCACCACCGTTATATAACAAAATAGTATTTGGAAGTTCATCCTGCTGACCAAGGGCATAAATAAATGCCTTCATAAGATTGGTTCCTAACTGCTCGTCGCCTTCTCCCATCTTAGAAGAGGTAATAACAACCACACGATTCTTCTTTCCATTGTTTGGTACGATGCATTCTGCCTCTGTGGTATCATTCTTTGCTTCTTCAGCCTGTCCTTCTCCAATGGTCATGGTTACTTTAAATTCGGTATTGCTGATTTTCTCAGATTTCACACCATACCCTTTCTGATTTGCCATTTTGGTCAAATTCTGAACAGCAATCTCATTATCAACCATTGTCTCAACTTCACCTGCTCCGTTTAAAGACTTAATTGCTTCCTTCGTCTTTACTACCGGGATTGGGCACGCATCACCCATTGCATTTACTTTAATCATTTTCATTTCCTCCTACTTGTGTTTCTTCACAATAATCTCTATATCTTGTTTCTCAACCACTTCGCCGACAATCTCTGCCGCCGGAACGGTCTTCTTCAATTCAGCCAAAAGCTCCTGTGCCTTATCCTTCTCTACGCTAAATAGCAATCCACCGGATGTCTGTGGGTCAAATAAGACCTCTTCCATAGAAAATGACAAGTCTTCAAATTGTACGCGTCCTTCCGCAAAATTACGGTTACGCTGACCTGCCGCCGTTAACAAAAATTCATCCGCATGCTTAAACGCCTCTTCAAAAACAGGCACCTGATCTGCATAAATTACAGCTCCCGCGTTGCCATCAAGCATCTCATGCAAATGCCCTAAAAATCCAAATCCGGTTACATCCGTACATCCATGTACCGGGTAATTCCGAATGACCTGTGCAGCATATTTATTTAAAGTGGTCATGGACTTCATTACCTGATCCATCGCCTCTTTGCTTGCCTCACCCACACGATTCGCAGTACAAATGATACCAACCCCCAAGGGCTTGGTCAAAATCAAAGCATCCCCAGGCTTCACACCATTGTTTGCCAAAATCTTGCTTGGATGCACCACGCCGGTTACAGACAACCCATATTTCACTCCGGCATCTGCAATAGAATGTCCTCCTGCAAGGCTACCACCTGCTTCCATTACCTTCTCAGCTCCACCACGCATAATTTCGCCAAGAATATTCAAATCCATGCTCTCAGGGAAACACACAATATTAAGTGCTGTCTTAACTTCGCCCCCCATGGCGTAAATATCACTTAATGCATTGGTTGCTGCAATCTGTCCAAACACATACGGATCTTCCACCATCGGTGGGAAAAAATCAAGCGTCTGTACAACCGCAATATCATCCGACAAACGGTATACGGCCGCATCATCCTTGCTGTCAAAACCAATCAGTAAGTCCGGATCTTTTTCACCTTTTGGCAATCGCTCCAGTACACGACTTAAAATTCCTGCTCCCAGCTTCGCTGTACAGCCACCGGTACTACAAAATAATTTCTCTTCTGCCATATTCGTCCTCCTTACAACCTCTATTAATTAGAATACTATTCCACCTCCAAAAGTGCAAGTAATTTATTCTATTTTTTAATTGACTGATTGTAAAATCTTATGTAATAAATCCGCCAACGGTTCCATGGCATTTTTTGCCTCCGCATAGGTATTTGTCTGTGCCCCTACCTCCACTAAAAGGTTTCGTCCTTTCAGATGCATATTATAACGATATCCCTTAATATAAACGCCTCTAGACAATCCGGGGTAAAAGGTATCCGCTGCCAACTGCATCTGCATGGAAAAAGACAGATTTTCCTTCAGATTTGGATTTTTCAAATACGTAATCGGCCCCAATGCCCGCGAATAACTGACGCCATTAAAAAACATAATTTTTGCCGTCTTTTTTCCGTTCAACTCCGTTACCAAATGCGTTCCCGGCGCAATCCCATCCCGGTGCAAATCAATCACCACCTCTATAGA
>SVEW01000017.1 GCA_015057205.1 Lachnospiraceae bacterium
TTATTTTTCGTACTTCGCGCCCTCGCACCCCGTCGAATCCATTTTAAATCCTGTCGATAAAGGGTCGCCATTTTCCGTTCACGCGCCAACGCATCGTCAAAGCGTGCAGCCCGCAACTCCAGGTAACCGGAATAATTCGTTTCATAGCGATACAAATTACCGTTATCCAACTCCACTATTTCTTGCGTCACCTGATCCAAAAAATATCTGTCATGGGTAACCAGCAGCAACGCACCTTGGTATTTTTGCAAGCAAGATTGCAGATACTCAATCATCGCATGATCCAAATGGTTCGTTGGCTCATCCAAAATCATTAATTCCGCCGGAGTCAAAAGCACCGCCGCAAGCGCAGCTCTTTTCCGTTGCCCTCCCGATAATTCTCCCGGATTTGCATCCGGATTATCCAATCCAAAACGAAGAAGCATTGCCTTCGCCTCCCCGGCAACATCCCAATGTTCAGCCTTTCCCTCTATCTGTTTCACCACATTTTCCAAAAGCGTATGCCGTTCATCAAATATGGGCTCCTGCGGCAAATACGATATGCGCAGATTTCTATTCCGAATCACCTCTCCGGCATCCGGTTCCAGTACTCCGGCAACAACAGATAGCAAAGTAGACTTACCACATCCATTTACACCTACCACACCTATTTTATCTGTGTCACCAATCCCTAGTGTCACCGCCTTCAAAAGTTCTTTATCTTCAAATGTTTTCTCAACACGCTCTGCATTTAATATATTCATTCCACTGTAACACTTTCTACTATTTCATCCGACTTTGGCTTATGAAATTTGAATCCGCTAGGCTCATCAACAAGTTCGACCACTTCCACCTTTTCCAGACGCTCAATTTCCTCCCAGCCCGCCGTTATCTCTCCTATCACGGTGAACTTACCATCAAGGCGTTCATGCCTATCCAGCGTGACAAAAAACTGACTTCCGGAGGCCATTTTACCGTCGCCAGCCATGGCAACCGTTCCTCTCACAAACCTCTTCTCATGATTCGCCGGTATCATTTCATACTCCGGCTCCACCATCACATCAATTTCTTCATCCACACCATCTTGAAACAGCGGTTGGATTACAAATCCCGGTTCCAATCGCTCAATTACTTTTCCGTCATACTTCTTTTTGTCAATCATTGCAAGCATTCGTTCCGTTGCCTTCGGCGCCAGTTCTTCATCGAGCGAAAAAGTAAACGCTCCGTGATTCTTTATCTTTACCGTAACATATTTCATCGTAAAACCTCCCTGTGATACGAAAAAACCGGCGCGAGCTTTCGCTCATACGCCGGTTCCATATTCGCTTTGCTATTATTCTTATTTAAGAGTAACTTTAGCGCCTTCAGCTTCCAATTTAGCTTTGATATCTTCAGCTTCAGCCTTCTCAGCCTGCTCTTTGATAACCTTTGGAGCTCCGTCAACAACTTCTTTAGCTTCTTTCAAGCCAAGACCAGTTGCTTCACGAACTACTTTGATAACCTTAACTTTGTTTGGTCCAACTTCAGTTAACTCAACATCAAACTCAGTCTTCTCTTCGCCTGCTGCTGCACCGTCTCCACCAGCTGCTGCTACAACAACACCTGCTGCTGCGGATACACCAAATTCTTCTTCACATGCTTTTACTAATTCGTTTAACTCTAATACGCTTAATTCTTTGATAGCTTCAATAAATTCTGCTGTAGTTAATTTTGCCATTATAATTTACCTCCATGTTGGTTTTTAAAATTCAATCAATTAGATTCTAATAAAATTCGATTAAGCTTCTGCTGGAGCTTCTTCGGTTGCTGCTTCTTCCGCCGGAGCAGCTGCTACGCATTCACCTGCGCCACCTTTCTCTGCGATCTGGTTAAGAACACGAGCAAGGTTGGTAATAGGAGACTGAATACTTCCAAGGAATTTGGAAAGTAATTCTTCTCTGGATGGAACAAGTGCAATCTGATTAATTCCTGTTGCATCGTAATATGTTCCTTCTACAACACCGCCCTTTAATTCAAGAGCCGGAGCTGTCTTGGCAAATTTCGCAAGTACTCTTGCCGGAGCCGTTGCATCTTCTGTAGATACTGCCATAGCACTTGGTCCTTCTAAGTGACAATCAAGGCTTTCGAAATCAGTTCCCTTAAATGCAAATCTCATCATTGTGTTCTTATAAACTTTATAAGTAACACCGGCTTCTCTTAACTGTTTACGTAATTCAGTATCCTGCGCAACGGTAAGTCCGCGGTGATCAACTAACACAACTGACTGCGCGTCTTTAATCTGCTCTGAAATTTCCTGTACGATTGGTTGTTTAAGTTCTACCTTAGCCACGAATCGTGCACCTCCTTATTTTATTTCTTTCCTCAGACGAGGACGAGGCTTATTACAAATAAAAAACCTCTCTGCCGTTAGACAGAGAGGTAGATTACTATACTTTCGTATTTGTAAATCCTCGGTAGGCCATGCAAGTTACGCCTAAGTGGCACCTACTGTCTTCGGCTGTGTTCTCTCAAACACAATGGTGATTATACCATCACTATTTATTGATGTCAATACCAAATTTAATCTTTGTGCTTACGCCAACTTATTAACGTTGATCTTCACACCAGGACCCATAGTAGGAGCAAGAGTAACACTCTTTAAGTATGCACCCTTAACTGCACTTGGTCTTGCTTTGATAACGGCATCCATTAAAGCTTGGAAGTTGTCCGCTAACTGTTCTTCTGTAAAAGATGCTTTTCCAACTGGCACGTGGATAATGTTTGCTTTGTCCAATCTGTACTCAATCTTACCAGCTTTGATGTCTTCTACTGCTTTCTTAACATCCATAGTTACAGTACCAGCTTTTGGGTTTGGCATTAAGCCCTTCGGTCCAAGTACACGTCCTAAACGACCAACAACACCCATCATATCCGGTGTAGCAACTACTACGTCGAAATCAAACCATCCTTCGTTCTGGATCTTCGGAATTAATTCCTCGCCACCAACGAAATCAGCACCTGCTGCCTGCGCTTCGTCAAGCTTCTCGTTCTTAGCAAATACCAATACACGAACGGTCTTACCAGTTCCGTGAGGTAATACTACCGCACCACGGATCTGCTGATCTGCGTGACGTCCATCACAACCGGTACGGATGTGAGCTTCGATTGTCTCGTCAAACTTTGCTACAGAAGCTTTCTTTACTAAAGAAATAGCCTCTGCTGTATCGTACTGCATAGTTTTGTCGATAACCTTTGCAGTCTCTAAATATCTCTTTCCTCTTTTCATGAATATACCTCCTGTGGTTATATCGGGAGAGGTCCCTCCCACGTTATTTCCAAATTCTTAAAAGTCTTAATTAGTCTTCTGCTACAGTTACACCCATGCTACGGCAAGTTCCTTCGATCATGCTCATTGCTGCTTCGATGGATGCTGCGTTTAAGTCAGGCATCTTTGTTTCTGCAATTTCTCTAACCTGAGCTTTGGTGATAGTTGCAACCTTAGTTTTGTTTGGTACACCAGAACCGGACTTGATGTTACAAGCCTTCTTGATTAATACTGGTGCTGGCGGAGTCTTTGTTACGAAGCTGAAGCTTCTGTCCGCATATACAGTAATTACTACCGGGATGATTAAATCACCCTTGTCAGCTGTTCTTGCATTGAACTGTTTCGTGAATTCTACAATGTTCACACCGTGCTGACCAAGTGCAGGACCAACTGGAGGAGCAGGTGTTGCCTTTCCAGCAGGAATCTGCAGTTTGATATATCCTTCTACTTTCTTTGCCATTTTGCCAATTGCCTCCTTAACTTAATAAAAAAACATCTTTACATCTTCTTAATCTCTGCGAAACTTATTTCTACCGGTGTTTCGCGACCGAACATATCAACATTGATTGTGACAGTCTGTTTATGTTCGTTGATACTTAAGATAGCACCTACGGTGCCGGCCCACACGCCACCTGTTACAGTGACAGTATCTCCAACCTCAAGGTCAATCTCAATGTTGTCATGCACAATGCCGAGCGTTTCCATCTCTGCATCCGTCAATGGTACCGGCTTAGAGCCCGGGCCGACAAACCCAGTAACTCCTCTGGTATTTCTGACCACATACCATGTGTCATCATTCATCACCATATTAATAAGCACATAGCCCGGAAACATTTTCTTGGAAACCTGCTTCCGCACTCCATTTTTCAATTCAACAACATCCTGCATCGGAACACGAACCTCAAGGATTTGATCTTCCAAATGCCGATTCTCGATTGCCTTGTCAATGTTCGTCTTTACCTTATTCTCATATCCTGAGTAGGTATGAACTACATACCAGTTTGCCTCTGCCATCTATACTCTCCTTATCCTTATAAATTAACCAAAATGTCAATGCCATACTGTACCAGATAATCCACGCCCGCAATAATCAGGCCTAAGATTACAGTTGATACAAGCACAGCTACAGTCTGGCGGATAATGGTATCCTTGGATGGCCAGATAATCTTACGATATTCTGACTTGAGGCCGGTAAACCAACTTTTGTTTGGAGCCTTCTTTTCTTCACTCATAATAATACTCCTTCGCTCAGTCTAGACTATTTCGTTTCTTTGTGCAAAGTATGTGTTTTGCAGAATCTGCAATACTTCTTTGTTTCCATTCTGTCCGGATGAGTCTTCTTGTCTTTGGTCATGTTATAGTTACGCTGTTTGCATTCTGTACATGCCAATGTTATTCTAGTGCGCACAACTTCCACCTCCACTTAATTTTCTTGCGTTTTTAGGCATAAAAAAAAGACCTACTTCCATCGCTAGTTTATAGTAGCACGTAAGACCTTTTTCGTCAACCTCTTTTTTAAAAAACGATAAAGTTATTTTACCACTAAGCCGATATATATGCAAGAGAGAAAATACCTTTTTTCGTCGGATTCACCATATTTTCATCCTCTTCATACTACATCTAGATAGATTTGTCAAGTATTTTTTGTATCTTGTGGATGACAAATGTTACATTTTGTTTTATAATATATGTATAAATGGATTTAGTGTACCCGACGTTTATTTAATATAAACGATTTCATGGAAGAAAGGAGGGGTTATATGGCAGCAATCGATACAATCTATAATTATTATCTTACTACGT
Source organism: Lachnospiraceae bacterium (assembly GCA_015057205.1). Lineage (GTDB taxonomy): Bacteria > Bacillota > Clostridia > Lachnospirales > Lachnospiraceae > XBB1006. Next base: position 5,087 of record SVEW01000017.1, read on the forward strand.
ACGGTAGCAACACACCGAACCGCTACGATACTCATAAGAAGAGTGAGCTGCGCTCTGTTTACAATAATATGGTTAAAGTAAATAAGGAATCCCCTCTTTACAAGATTCTTGGTCTTGATAGTGGGGAAGCTTCGCGTTTCGCTATTGATATCAAGGAAAGTTCCATGGGGCTATCCAAGGTAGCTGCATCCTTAAGCGGCGAGGGTAATCTATTAGAAGGCGCTTTTAGGAAGAAGGTTGCCAATTCCAGTAACCCGGATATTGTTTCCGTTACCTACGTAGGCAAGGAGAACTCCGAAGAAGAACTAAACGATTCTTTTTCCGTGCAGGTTAAGAATCTTGCCGAGAGCCAGTTAAATATTGGTAACTATCTGGATGCGGATGGGCGCGATATACCGGCAGGACAATACTCTTTTGACTTTACAAACAACGCTACTGCTTATGAATTCCAGTACTCCGTTGGTCCCAACGACACCAACGAGGATATTCAGAATAAGTTAGCACGTCTTGTAAACACTGCAGATATCGGCGCCAAGGCTCATGTGGATGTGGACGAAGAGAATCGCAGTAGTTTGATTATTGAATCGAAAGAAACCGGTCTGGCCGACTCTGAAGAATATCTATTTAAGATTATGCCGGCAACCGATCGCGAATCCCAATTAGCTATGGAGAAACTGGGAATTGATTACGTTGCAAGAGAAGCTCACAACTCTTCCTTCCTTTTGAACGGCAAGGAACACTCTTCTCTTTCCAACACATTTACGATTAACAAGGAATTTGAAATTACACTTCATGGTATCAATGCAGACGATGAAGCCGCTGTAATTGGGTTTGAGAACGATTTAGATGCTATTGCAGGTAATGTAGGCACATTAATAACTTCATATAACAAGTCCATCGAGACAGCAGAAGCCTATCGCCAGAGCCAGAGTTCCGATTCTAAACTTTTACACGATATTACTTCTGTTGCTCACGCTTTCCGAAGCGATCTGGAGGGGTTGGGACTTATGGTGCAGAACAACGGGACCATCGAGATTGACCGGAATATTTTTGATAACGCCATTACCAGCGATACAGACGGCGACGCTTTTAAGCAGTTGAACAACTTCAAGAACGCAGCCGCAGCAAGAGCTTCGCAGATTGCCATTAACCCGATGAACTATGTCAACAAGGTTGTTGTAGCATACAAGAACCCGGGGCGCAACTTCAACACCCCGTATGCTAACAGCATGTACGCAGGTATGATGTTAGATCGCTATTGCTAAAAGCAGTCACTCTTCCATGTAAGAATGACTGCTTTTTTGTATGCTTCTATTCTGATTTCAAGTCAAGCTTCTGCTCCATTCGATGCATTTCCTCAAATTCTCCCATATCAAGGAAGGAATCCTCACTAATTGGATACATACCCACCGGTCGATTCTGTTTCAGCAACATATCTGCAACATCTGTCATGTGAAAAAATGTATCTTCCGGAATTTCATTTAATAATTCCGGCTCCAACACATACATTCCAGTGTTTACAAAATACGACAGCTTGGGCTTTTCTTCCATTTCGGTGATACGCCCCTGCTCCTTCGAATGAACCACACCGTAAGGAACTACAATGTTTTTCAGAGCGGTTACAATCGTCAGGGCATTCCCCGACTCCTTATGGTACCGGTAAATATCTGCATAATCCGCCTGAATCAAAATGTCACAATTCGTCACTATAATCGGACGGTCAAACTCTTTTTCTATCAAGTGCAAACTTCCCGCTGTACCCAAAGGCTTGTCCTCTTCCACGTATACCAAATCGTAATCTGTAATCAAATCTGCAAAATAAGACTTAATCATTCCCTTTTTATAATTCAGAGTGGCCCAAAAATGTCTTACGCCAAAATCACGGAACCGGTCAATAATGCGCTCCATAATCGGAATATCTCCAATGGGGATTAACGGCTTCGGAAGCACTTTTGTATACGGATACAAACGCGTGCCTTTTCCACCGGCCATAATCACAACCGGGACATCCTTTAACGCATCCTGATGCTGTTGCACTTCTTTGTACTCATCCGTCCAAAACACCACATCACAGACTACATTATCCGGTGTCAAAACCGGCGCTACCCGGATAGAGTATTTTCGCAAATAATCCCGATAATTCCGAACATTGTGGGCATACAAGAATTTCGGTTGCTTATTCATTAGGTTTTCCACACCGGTACGCATATCACCGGTTTTTATCAACCAACGGCGCACATCACCGTCAGTAAGAGAGCCCATAAGGCGTTCCTGCTCATCCACAACAAACAGAATCCCTTTGGAATTCTTGTCGATTCTTTGCATAGCATCTACAACCGTTGTCCCCGGATGCACCAAAAAGGCTTTTAACTCTTCTATCCTCATACAGCTGCCTCCTTTAGCACTTCCTTAATGCCTGCTGCCACGTAATCCATTTCCTCTTTGGTCAGGTTGGTACTACAAGGAATGTTCAAAACACGCCCAGCATAATACGGCGCTTTCCCCATAGTCGTTCTGGCGCACTCCCGATACGGCTTCTGTTCACTAATCAGTCCCCAAATCAGACGAGTACCGATTTTTTTCTCCGCCAGACGCTCAACCAACGTCCGGGCATCTATGGAAAGTTTTTCCATATCAACGTTCAAAGAATAGAACCAGCTATTAGACTCCGTTCCTTCTCTAAACTCCATTAAACTTGCCAACGGCTCCCCTTTAAAAAGTTTCCGATAGTAAGCATGATTTTCTCGTTTTCTGCGTAAAAAATCCGGTAATTCTTCCATCTGCGCAACGCCAAGTGCGGCCTGCACATTGGTCATGCGATAATTAAAACCAATTTCATCATGTATATAAAACAGGTGATCATCTTTTGCCTGGGTGGAAATGTACTGCACGTGATTGGCTTCTTCGATATTCTTTGCCACTAGCATGCCACCACCACCGGTGGTAATAATCTTATTTCCATTGAACGAAAAAGCGCCAAAATCACCAATCGTTCCGGCATATTTCCCGGCATAGCGCCCCGTCACATATTTCGTTCCCAAAGCCTCTGTAGCATCTTCCACAACACGCAAATGATAGGTATCGGCAATATCCATAATCGCTTCCATATCTGCCATGTTTCCAAAAACATGCACCACTACGATTGCTTTCACCGGATGATTCCCTTCTTTTGTGGTTAACACACCATCAATTAACTGACAGTGGTTTTCGCAATAATCCCGTAATTTTGCCGGATTCATACACAAACTATCATCCGCATCCACAAAAATCGGATTTGCAAACTGATAAGCCACCGGATTCACGGCCGCAATAAACGTAATGGTTGGCACAAACACTGCATCTCCGGGCATAACGCCACATTCGCGCAATGCCAAGTGCAAGGCTGCGGTACCGCTTTGGACCGCAACCGCTTTTTCCACATGTAAAAATGAAGCCATCTGCTCCTCAAATTCTGTAATATAGGCACCGCCGGTGGATACCCAGCCTTCCTCTACCGCTTTGGTTACATAAGCAACTTCTTGTCCTTCAAAATTAGGCACTGATAACGGAATAAAATGATCCATATGTAAGTCCTCCTTTTATCGTGCATCTCCTACAGTAACTTTAACACCTGTCTGAAAACCATTCATTGTATAAACATATATATTACAACTTCCGCTTGCCAAGCCGGTTATCACGCCCTTAGACGACACTTTTGCTACAGACGGATTGTCACTGTAATAGCGTACATAAGACGTAAATTTCTTTAGTTTACCGCTCTTTTTATAAGTAACCTTTAAACTCTGGCTGCCACCAACTTTCAAGGTGGCGGTACTTGGTGTCACAGATACCGTTTTCTGGTTACCGTACTTTCCGCCGGTGGTGTACACATAAATCGTCGGGGATTTCACCGTTCCGCTAGCCAAATATGCTTTTACATAATATTTGTAGGCAGTTTTCTTTTTCAGTTTCTTTTGTGTATATTTGGTCGATTTCGTGGTCTTTAATTTCTTAAATTTTCCACCGTTCTTTGCGCCGTAGACTACATATTTTGTGGCGCCGTCCATCGCCGTCCAGCTCAAGGAAACAGAGGTTTTCTTTGCTGCCGATTTCAAAAGCACAACCGGTTTATTGGAAGTATCCGTTGATACTTTTCCTACCTTATAGCCCACGCCATATTCCGACAGGTGCGTCGTTGGAATCACCACTTTTTCCGTATTCAAATCATAGTACGATCCGTCGATATAAACCTTCTCACCGGAAGCGTCCTTATAATAGCCCTTGATACGGTTCACATTTTCATAACTACCGCTGTTGGCTACGTTTCCTTCCGCATCTACCATTTGTCGACGATAAGGAATACGAATGGTAATGCCCGTGGTTTCAAACTCCTCAATGGCAACGTCTTCCCCCTTCGTGGTATCCATCTTCTTAATACAGATGTTATAAATCGGGCGAGATTCCGTTTCTTCCATCTTCTCAATACAAACAGTTGCATCGCCCTCTGCCTTTTCCTGTATTGCCTTTAATGCTTTGCTTCCAAAACTGATTTCCGCCTTCGGCGTTTTTACAGTCAGCTGCGTAACACTTTTATCAATCAAAAATTTCTGTACCTGCGTGTTCAAAATCAGGTTATAATTGTCTGCCGGTTTGGGAATTCCACCACTCTGTGGCTGAATATCCAGCGTAACAATTTTGTTTGCGCTTCCTTCTATCGCCGTATCAATGTCTGCCGGTGATGGAATCACAGAAGCTCTCGTTACATTTTCCTGCAATGTCGGTTTCAACGTAATGATTCCATAGTTATTGCTTGTAGTAAACAAATAGTCTTCTGTATAGCTATGAGCACAATGGATACATTTGTATTCACGCACACCCTTTGTTGTAGCAGTTGCTCTAATACGAATGGTGGAGCTATAAACATGTCCGTACGGAGGCACCACTTCCCCCTTACCAACAATTTCACCGCACAAACGGCAGCGCATCTCACCTTGATAACCTTCTCTTGTACAAGTCGGCTTCCTTGCTCCGATGTATTCAATGGCACTGTGATAGCAATTTGATTTTGTCAAAATAACGGTTTTGCTGATGGTGTTATAACTTTCCTTGTCTTCCCCTACATATTCTGCCAATGCTGCTATGGAATCGCCTGCCTCGTCTTTAAACTCACGTTTGGCATCTTTTTCATTCCACTTCCAATTCGTCGGCAGTCCCACGTCCGACACTCGGTTTGCACCCTTACTTACTGACATATTATCAAGTGGTTCGTTCGGCGCCATTGCTTTTTTATTTACAACAACCGTTGCTTCTCCGGTTACAATTTCATAATTGTCTGTATCCTCCGGCTGAAAATACCAGCGATACTTTGTCTTTCCGCTGTCGGCGATTTTCGGAATAATGGACTGATTTTCCCACGAAAACTTTCCTTTTACACCGGCAGAATCACCAATCGGAATTTTGGCACCCAGATTCTCGCCCAGCTCATACGCCTGAGCGGTTACTTTCGACACCTTCGGTACAGCCTTCTTTACAATCAAATAAACGGTACGTTTCTTATTCTCATTTGGTGACGGGTAATGGGTAATCTTATTATAGTTCGCCGTATCCGTCGGATTAAATACAATTTCGTAATCCTGTTTTGTCACTTTCGGAATTTCAATTGGGTTTACAAATTCCCATTTACCGGCCACATTGCCTGACTTTCCAGCCACCACCCACGTTGGCGCAGCGCCTTTAATGGCTACACTTTTTATTTCCTTAACTGGATCATAGGTGATTGGCGCAACTGTTGGATCTTCTACAACCGTTGGGGTAACCGGCATAATTTTAACTGTGGCTTTGCCTTTTACCGTTCCAATATTTTTCGTCGCGCTTCCGGTAAACGTTACCGTATAGTCACATTCCGGCGATACAATACTTTCTTTGCCGTTTGCCTCTTTTTTTAGCGTATTCTTTGGTGCATCCGTATCCTTTGTCCAAGTTACAACTTTCGTCTCTGTTCTAGCGGAGTCATATTTATTGGTATAAGTAGCTTTCGCTTCAATATTACGAAGCATAGTTCCATACGGATAAGACGAAGCTGTCGTCTTAACGGTTACATTCGTTGATGCATCCACCGCCTTAATGGTAAAGTCACAAATGCCGATTATTTCCTTGTTGCCGTCGTTGTCCTCCTTCACCGCATTGATCGTAACTACCTTCGTTCCGGTAAACCCCTCCTCAACGCATACTTCTAACACTCCTGTATCTCCATACAACTTAAGCGTTGACACTTTTCCATCCGTCTGGGCATTTCCTCCCAACTCGTACTTTGCATCCGCCAGCAGGTTTGTGTTATCCGAAAATAAATCTTTAATGCTTACCGGATACGACTTACCGCAAGTTCCCAACGTGTCTACTTCCATTTCGCCGGTAGCTTTTAACGTTGTATCTGCCGCTTGTCCTTCCGTTACCGGTATCATCAGCAACACCAGCATAACAGACAACGCAAATGCCAGCACTCTTTTTCCTATGGTAATGTTTTGTTTTTCCTGTCTCATACTTCGTACTCCTTTACTATTATGCCCCCGGCAACGTTTCGCCACGTCAGTGCCGACACATCCGCCTGTTTTGCACCCTTCTCTATCTGACCAAGCTGCTGTTCTATCGCTTGTTTCAGTCGCTCCTCGTATGCAGAAAGTTCCCCTTCTTCCGGCACTCCCGGCATTTTCATGTTTGGAAGTGAAATGCTCAAAAGCGATGCCTCCGGCACTTTTTCCATAATCCAGTCTCTTACTCCCGGCCAGTCTGCCGCAACCGCAAGACACCCACAAGCCATAGCCTCCAAAAGCACCAGCGGAAGCCCTTCATAAAACGATGGCAATACGAACAAATCACATTTCTGATAAAGCTTTGCCAGTTCCTCCTGGGGAAGTTTTCCTTCCAGCACTACCCGAATCCGCCCCTTTTGCGACAATTCTTCCGCATATGCCCGGATTTCCTCCATTTCCATATCATCACCATTCCCGCCGGCCAAGTGCATTACAACCGGTCGCTTTGGTTGTATCCGCTCTAAGGTTTTCAGAAGGCTTTTAACTCCTTTCGCCTGAGAAACCTTCCCGGCAAAACACACTTCGTATGTCAGCGAATCACTGTGGTGTCGCGGATAGAATATTTTCTCATTAAAACCTGCACCAACAATTTCTATCTCTGTTTCCGGAACGTCAAAAACCCGGCTTATCTCCTCTCGCTGTCCCTGATGCAATGCATAGATTCGGTCGAGATTTCGAATTCCCCGGTAAATCCGTTCCTTTTCTAATTTGTTTTTACCATATTGACGTAAACATGTACTATGGCAAATAGCCACCATGCGCGCTTTTTCCGGCAAAAGTTCCCGAAGTTCTGTTGCCAATGCCGTCACCAGATACAGGTGGTGACAGATTACCAGATCCGGCTGAAATTCCCGAAATGCCTTTGCAATCTGTGTCAAAAATGCTTCACAAAACCTGGTTGTCATATCCACTGTCAAATCGCAATAGCGGGTATTGGCATAGGGCATTACATCCGACATACCAACCACCGAAAATGGCAGCTTTTCTGTTTCAAATTCCACCGGGTAGAACGAAACCCCTTCCGGCAAATCCACGCCCTCATCCACTGTCACGCCGGCAATTACCGCCTGGGTATGGCCATCCTCATCATACGCCTTTACAAGTTCCGTCAAATAAACCCCACTACCAGTACTATTCGGCTTTTGCGCACTAATACTTAAGATTCTCATATTTTTTCCTACACTTCATAATCAAAACATGCACGTGTAGCCGTATGCGGGCGCACTTTTCCGTCTGCCACCGCAACGTGTTCCGGATGTGTTGCATATCCTTTCAGGCTTTCAGCATTTTCGAAAGTAGAATCTAACATCAAATCAACGTTAGCACTCGGTAACCCTGCTGTATGCACACAAATATCTACAAGACCCGGAATTTTCCCTGTTAAAGACTCTAACCCTTCCTTAATCCCCTGCTTAATCTCCGCTTTCTGCGTTTCATTATATTCCTCTTTCAATGTCCATAAAATTACATGTTTTACCATGAATCCATTCCTCCTGTGTTCTAATTTCCATATCTATCATAAGTATAACAGATTTCGCAAAACTTGTGAAATAATTCTATGTTATCAGACTGTGAAAAAAGGTTGACATTGGCGGTCTAATGCATTAGACTAGATAATAGCAAAGTATATACAAATATAATCTCGAGAGGTACTTATGAAGAAATATGTTAAGAAACTTATGGCTGTGACACTGGCGGGTTCGCTTTTGCTTACCCCTTTCAACTATGTTTGTGCGCGACGTGATTCCGCAGCCTTATTAAAGCAGGATTCGTTTACCACAACCAGTAAGATTTACGACTCCGGCTCCAAGAAGACAATCAACAAAACCTTTTACCATAACAACTATTACAAGAACCACAAGTTGTTTAAAGGCTTAGACGTTTCCTGGTGGCAATCCAGCGACAAGAAGAATACAAAGGTGAATTGGGCGCAGGCTCACGCTGATGGCATTGATTTTGCTTTTATTCGTATTGGTGCCAGAAAGACCGACTCAACCGGTGCTCTTTACGAGGATACAACTGCGAATTCCAACATCACTCAGGCTTTGGCAAACAATGTTAACGTTGGCGTTTACTTCTTTTCACAGGCAAAGAGCGTTACCGAAGCCAAGAAGGAAGCCGCTTACACTTTGAAGATTCTTGATAAATATGATTGGAATATTACGTTGCCCGTTGTTTTTGACTACGAATTTAGCAACCGCTTAAAGGCCGGTCAACTTTCCAAATCTACCATGACCAAAATTTGCCAGGCATATTGCGACGCCATCGAGGAAGGTGGCTACACACCAATGATTTATGCCAACTATACCATGTTTAAGAATTACTTAAATGCAACTTCTTTAGCTAATGACTATAAGATTTGGCTGGCGCGCTATAGCAAAACTACTACCAGTAATGTTTTGTCCACATCTGAGGCAATTCCTTATGCGGACATTCCATACAAGTATGAGTTCTGGCAGTTTGCAAGCACAGCCCGGGTAAATGGCTACTCCGGCAATCTTGATGCTAACTATTGGTATAAGAACACCAATGTTAAGACGGAAAACCTCGGAGCCGAGGAAAGCAAAACCGATTCCATTACCTTGTCCTGGGAAGATGCTGATGATGCCCAGAACTACCGCGTATATCGTTTTAACCCGGAAACACAGAGTTATCAGGCCATCGCCGATGTAGATGATACTGTATTTACTGATACCGGTCTATCTGCCGGCCAAACCTATTCCTATAAGGTTCGTTGCTATTGGCGAATTGGGGGAACCAATTATTTTGGCAATTATTCCGATATTCTTGATGCATCCACGAAGCCGGAACAAGTTGCAAATGTTTCTGTCAGCAAACGCAATACCAACAACCTGACCCTCTCCTGGGATAAAGTAACAGGCGCGACCAATTATAATATTTATCAATACAATAACGAAAACGATAGCTATGACAAGATTGGCACCGTAGATGGTTCTACAACCAGTTACACAGTTACTAATCTAACCAGTGCCAGCGAATATACGTTCAAAGTTCGCGCTTCGAAAACCATAGCAGAAGAAACCTTGCTTGGTTCTTATTCCGATGAATTTGTTACTTATACAAGACCCAAGAAAGTTACCGGCCTGAAAGTGAAATCCACGATAAAAAAGCAGGCAACGGTCAGCTTTGCGAAAGTAGCACGCGCTGACCACTATAGCATTTATCGCTACGACAAGAAATCCGACAAATGGACTTTTGTCACTACTCTGAAGAACTCTGCTACTACCTACACGGACAAAAATCTGATTTCCAAGCGCACTTACCAATATCGTATACGCGCCTACCTTACCACTGACAACGGTAAGATTTTCAGCTACTACAATGAGCCGGTTTCGGTAAAAATAAAATAATCCAAGGGCACCGCAGTTGCGATGCCCTACTTTTATAGAAAAATCAGTTTGTTAACGGACAGTTTTGTGCTATAATGGTAAAAAATTGCATTTTAGGGGATTTGTAAAGGATCATGAAGAGAAAAGAAAAAACCAAGAAACAAAAGATACGTGGTCACATCATACGGATTGACATTGCCATTGTCCTTTTGGTGACTGCCTATTTGATGTTCGCTTTTTCCAATATACCTTTTATCAAGAAATGGCGAACAATCTACATTGAAACAGCTATGACAACCATGAGTCATCAATGGCTTGCTACCATGTTTCTTCCACAAAGCGTTATCGATGAAGTAATGGATCGCTACTACGCAGAATTGGACAAGCAGCAGAAATTAGAAAGCAAATGGAATACGCAAAAAAAGACGGTCGAAAAAGCCAAGACCGAGAAGGAACTTTTCTTTGAAAAGTATTGGGAGTTGGATTCTCCAACTGTCCGCAACTACCTGGGCACACACCCGGAATTAACAGCAAATGGCTATGACAACATTTTGATTGAAGATTTGGATAAGAATCTTGGGTTAAAGACTTCCGAAGGCGATGATGTATGCGTAATCAATACTGCTAATAAACTCTTGATTGTGGGTCTATCCGGCAGCGGTTATGTTGGCAAGTTAGCAATCGTAAAGGATCCTTCACTTCTTTACGTAGCGAAATCCAACCGCTATGGTTCCTGGGGACAGGAAGTTGGTGGTTTTTGTCAGACCAACAACGCCATTGTCGGCATTAACGCCAGTCGTTTCCGAGACATTGGCGGGCACGGAAGCGGTGGTATTGTCATCGGTTCTATGATTATTGATGGTGTGGAATACGGTAGTCGTCCGAAAAAATACGGAATGAAATTCTGCGGTATGAAGAGTGACAACCGTTTTTACATAAGCAATTACAACCCGAATACCTGCTCTGATTATCAGTGGGGTATTGAAGGCGTTCCGGCTCTGATTGTTGACGGTGTGCGTGCTATCGACACATCCATGTTCATGGGCTTACAACCACGTTCTTGTGTTGGACAAACGCAAACCGGTGACATGCATCTACTCATTATCGAAGGGCGTATGCCGGGTTACAGCCTTGGCGGTACCATTGTCGACTGCATGGACATACTGATGCGTTACAAGTGCTATCAGGCCATGAATTTAGATGGCGGAAGTTCCTCCATCATGTATTATAAAGACAAATATATTACCCGTTCCTGTAGCGCCACCGGACGTGGACGTTACTTGCCGGATGCATTTTTAGTTAAGAAAGTACAATAAAAAAGTAGACTGGCCAATCACAGCGGTTTGTGATTGGCCAGTCTATTCTCTACCATGTCCTAGAAATATCTCCTTCTAACCACTTGCAATGCAACGATAATTATAAACACAGCAATACTTCCTATCTTTTTTTCCTTCTTAGAAAAATCCCCGTTCAATCCCCATATGCAAAAAATAACTATCAAACTAAAAAACGTCAAACAGTCAAGAATAAACCTTATATAATGCATTGTCATATTTTTCACCTTCCTATTTATTTTTTGGAATCTGCGTTTTAACCCAATCAATCATATCGAAATACAATTTATCAAAGCTAATACCCAGAACCTTCTTGCAATTAATATTTTCTTTTCCGAGTTCAATCAGTTTCTCAATTCCGTATTTCTCATAGACATATATTGCAAGACAACCACGTGTACTATATGCGTCCATAAAACCATCCGGGTCTTCATTCTTCGCCGGAAGTTTCACCGCATACGCAACATTTCCATCTTCTTGGACAGAACGACTCGCATCTTCAAACGCATGCTTTTCACAGAACCATGCTGCTGAATAGTAATCTTTGAGCCTCATCGAGCATCTGTTTGCCTTTTCATCCCAACACTCTGTGCCCTCGACTTTTATACCCTTTTCTTCAAATGTTCTTTCAAGTATTTGTGAGGCCCCTTCGTCGTTCAACTCAATATCCGCAAGCCATACAGCAATCCATTCTACGAAATCATCCTCTGGATCACCTTCAATCATCATGTTTTTTCCCATTGTTAAGAAATGACAGTATTCATGCAAAATTATATATTGAGCGGTTTCCCAATCTGCAAATAGCCGAATGGTGCTATCACTATTGTCATACATTCCACCCCAAACAGAATCCGAACCATCTCTTGTGCTTCTGACAAAGTGTGTCAAAAGATACAATTCCGGCAGTTTTTGGGGACGAAAATCTTTTGTAAACTCACGGGCCTCGCTCCACTCCTTCTTACGCATCGGTTCTATTTCTCTATAACCATCTACCATGTACTCATAACCCAAATCAATCACATCACGATTATCCCATTGCCATATTACATCCGACAATGTGATTTCATAACTTCCTTCCCCATAAATAAACCTACCTTCTGCATAATGAAATGGTATTTTAGCATATTCTTTATATTGAAACTCAGCTCCCTTACTGGTAAGCCAATTATTTTTCGCACCTACTACTTGTGCATTCTTCTTATTTGCAGCTTTACATAATGTTTCCAATTTCTTATAAGAATTCTGCTTCTCATACCAGGTTGCAAAGTCCATGATTGCCTCTCTTACCATCTTTGCATCCTGTTCTTCAAAATAAATGCTATCCATCATCGGAACACAGAAATCCAACAGCTTCTGTTTCTCGTCCTTCTTAAAATATCCTACATAGTCATCTTTCGTCTTCGTTTCCTTTACAATACCCTGTCCAACGGCATATCGGTAAAATAGTCCGTAATACTCCCCTGCATCCAGTTTAACCGTATGGGCCTTTTTAACAATAGCCCATACGGTATCTGCTGAGAGATGGTTTTTCAATGGAATTCGGATGGATTCGTATATAGAAACCGGGTTATCTGTATCAAATCCAAGGAAAATTATAAACTCTTCTGATTTTTCTCCAAACAATTTGTCTGAGTAATCTAAAATCGCTTCGACGTTCTTGATACACTGTACCGCTTTCTTTTTATCAAATCCCTTTGCCTTTGCATTATAAGTAATACCGCCATACTGGGTGGTATAGCAATCTCCATGCCACATATCCAGCATTTTACGCTCCTGTTTCCACTCCAGTTTTTCTAAACTGGATGCTTTTTTGTCCTGATTATTGCTGCACGCTGTTATTGTGATGGTCATCATTGCAACCATGCAAATTAATCCTATCCATTTACTTACCTTCATTTGTTACCTCTCCTATACTTAGATTCATCTTCCATTACTTTACGCTACCATGGTTTTTTCTGAGATATCAGCCAAGCATTGTCTTTATCGTATCATAGCTTCCGCTTGCCTTTATTCGTCCATCATCCATTATGATAATATCATCAAAATATTTCAAATTTTCATTTACATCATGGGTCACCATTATTATTGTTTTTTCTTTTAATAACGGAAACATCTTCATTACTTTATTCAGATTCCCCTTATCAATGGCTGAAAAAGGTTCATCCATAATTAAAATTTCTCCATTTGCGACCAATGCCCTCATAAATGAAACAAACTGCTTTTCTCCACCACTCAAAGCACCACAATTTAAAGTTTTCGTTAATGCGTTTACTATTGCGCTACATCCCCGGAATAACGGTATTATACTTTCCAAATTTTTCTCTTGGTAGGAATTGTACACTGTAACATTATTGATAAAATTATCTTTAAAAACATACTCCATTTGATTAACACTTCCTACTATTTTATCAATATTTACATTTCTAATGTTCTTTCCATCAATAGTGATTTTTCCGGTATAGTCCCCTTCGTATCTCATGAGCAAATTCACAAGTGTAGACTTACCCGAACCACTATGTCCAATGATGGCATACCTCTTGCCTTTTTCAAATAAGTAACAAAAATCTTTCATTTGGAAATTGTCATATTGCAAACTCACATTTTCAAGGCATATCGCCTCTTGAAAATCTTCCAACACTTCTTGCTGTTCCACACATTCTTCCTTATAGGACTCAATGAAATGAACCAATTCCTCCATTACGGTTCTATTTGTATTGATAAAGTGAACCTGCATCATACTATCCTGTATTGGATCAACAAAATAGGATGAATACAAAAAAGTCGCCACCACCATACCACTGGTTAATTTCCCGTTTAAAAAAAGCGTCCCTAATAAAATAAATGTAAACAAATCTATGCCCTTAACACTGACCGACTCTACACTTAAAGCAAACATTCCAAAGATTCCGCTTCTCTTTTTTTGCCTTATCATCTTATCCACAGCTCTACTATGTTCGTTAACAATGCTGTTATATGTCTTTTTGTTTACTACCTTTTTTCCCTCTAAGAAATCTCTTAATCGGTCTGTGTATATTCCTGTTCCTTTCATAGAAATCTTCTGTAACGCCGCCTTTTTGTTCTTAAAAATGTTCGGAACAAATACAATCAACACAGAAAAAAAGACTATACACAACCCGATTTGGTACGGTATAGTCAGGAAAACAACCACACCAAACACTACAACCTTTATTATATCGCCAACAAGCTTTACGATTGGTTCATAATATTCGTTCACTATTGTATCAATATTATTACTGTTAATAGAGATATACTCACCAATACTTTTTTTCTTAAACTTTTCATAGGGTAAATAAAAAATCCCCTTCATAAAATCTTCGTGAAGATGCAGTCTAATTCTGGTTCTACCGTTTATATCCACAACCTGCATAAAATATATTAGTATTACTGTGAGAATTTCGAAAAAAATGAAACTCACGATACATTTCATAATTTTTCCTAAGCTTCCACCAGCACATCCAATATCATCAATTATCATCCGCTGAAAATAAGGTACAATTGCCAAACTCATAGCTGCCATGGCGCACAAGACGCTTTGAAAAAATACAATCCATTTAACTCGTGCAAAATATCTATTCACTTCGCCCAAACACTCCCTCTACATTATTACAAAACGCGCTATTTTTTACTATGCTACCATTTTCTAGTTGTAGAACGCAGTCAAAGTACTTTAAATTATCCGATATATCGTGAGTTACCATTATTATTGTATTATTTAACTCTGATAACACCCTCATTACTTTTGACAATCTGTTCCTATCCAACGCTGAAAAAGGTTCGTCCATAATTAATATTTCATACTCTCCTGCGATATTTCGGATAAACGACACCAATTGTTTTTCTCCGCCACTTAGCTCATCGCAATTATCACTTATAGTTATGCTATCTAACGTGATTCCACCATTTTCAATGGTATGCACACATTCATACGCATTTTTACGATCATAAGCCCCAAACACAGTCACATTATTTTCAAAATCGGTCTTATAAATATGATTTTTTTGGCCTATAAAGCCAATCAGCTTATCTATATCGATATCTTCGATATTTTTCCCATCAATTGTAATATCGCCACTGTCTAATTTCACATATTTCATCAGTATGTTTACCAAAGTCGACTTACCTGCTCCGCTATGCCCAACAATAGCATATTTCTTTCCTTTTTAAAATACTCTTTATTTTCTTTTTCAACATAACCCGGTGCCCTTGCATAACCCAGAAATCTATCTCTTACATTCTTGCTAGAATTAATGATACTAACATCATACAAAAAATCCTCAAACAATCCGCTATAGCAGGTAACATAAGTTAGTACCGCCACCACCGTTCCTAACTCCATCTTTCCTTTTATAACGCAAAAAACAGTTACTGTAAATACAATTATGTTCAACATTTTCGTAACCAAACCATATAGTAACACAGAGCCGGCTTCTAAGCTATCAGCTCTTTTTATGGTCGAAACAGCTCGCTGTACATCCATAACATGTCGTTCATTTATATTTACTCTTGTTTGTACGTTTATAAGCTTGAATCCTTCTAAATACTCCTTTACATTAGATGTATAATGTCCCAGCGCTTCTATCTGCTCTTTTCTCGCTGCAGACAATTTCTTTTCCATAATTTTGGGTACAAAACAAATTAAAACAGAAAGAAAAAAGATTAATGCCGAAATCCCTACATTTATATAGATACAGATAGCGACAGCGTATATCCCTATATTTATTACATTTTCTATAAGATTAAGGAACGGTTCAACATAGTCGCCCGTAATGATGTTAATATCATTCGATTGCATGGACATATATTCGCCTACATCCCTTTTTGAAAATTCCTCGTGTTTTAAAGAAATTATCGCCTTGAAAAAATCTTTTGTCATAAGGCCCTTCATGTTATTAAGCCGTATAATCAATATCGTATTGGCTCCCCAGGTGGTCAAAAAATACACTGCAATAATTACCGCAAAATATACGGATAACCTCATAAAAAAATGCCGTTCCTGATTCAAAAAGACTCGATCTATAAGAAGTTTTTGCAAATAAGGTATCGTGCTTAATGCCGCTGTAGCAATGCCGTTGAGTGCAAACTCTGCCAAGATAAAAAATTTAAACTTCAAAAAATACTTTTTCACGTTTGTATCCATTCCTTTCACGTTTATTTTCAAGGTGTATAGACACTTATTCAAGTGCGAAGTTTGATTTCATTATATATATGTATATACATGCGTGTCAACAGACATTTTACACAATTACTCCACAATTATTTCATATATCATCAACAACAAAAAAGCTGTCACTTTAAAGCACTAATTCTTTAAAGCAACAGCTCAATTCATCTATTTTATCTGGTTATTTCAACGCTGCCAAGACATTCTTCAAATACTCGTAAGTACGCTCGGTTGACGCAATTTCCAAACGCTCATTGAAGGAATGTACATCGAACATATTCGGTCCAATGGACACGCAGTCAAGATCCGGTCTCTTGCCAAGGAACAAACCGCACTCAAGACCTGCATGGATAGCCAAAACTACCGGTTTTTCCTTGTACATTTTCTCATATTCATCTTCCATTACTTTACGAAGTTCGGATTCCGGTCTATACTCCCATGCCGGATAAGCACTGTCAATTACGTTGTGCGCACCAATCATAGCTGCGAGCGCCTCTACACTCTCACGAAGTCCGTCCTTCTCGGTATTTACAGAACTACGAATCATGTGATAGAAAATCAATTCTTTCTCAGAGCATGCAATACGTCCCATATTCAAAGAAGTCTGTACAAGACCTTCTAATTTACGGCTAAAGCTCTGTACACCATTCATAACCGTTGCAAGATATCGAACCGCCTTGGCCGTCTCATCCGCATTCATAACGGCAACTTCTTTCTCGCCTTCATCAACACAATCAAGCTGCAGTCCCGGTTCGTCTCCCATAAACTCATCATCAAAGATCGTCTTCATTTCCTGTGCAAAAGAAACAACTTTGGCCACATCTTCCTTCTTAACCAGAACACGCGCCGTGTCTTCCATAGCAATTACGTTATCAGCGCTTCCGCCACCTACTTCAATTAAAGAAAATGCCACTTCGCTCATCAATTTGTTCAAAAGACGTCCCATCATCTTATGGGCATTACCTCTCTGCTCATGAATCTCTGCACCGGAATGTCCACCGGTTAATCCGTGAATCTTAATCATAACCACACTACCGGTCTTGTTCTCTCTATGCAAATCCATAACCGTGCTAATGCGCACGCCACCGGCACATCCGGTTGTAAGATAGCCTTCTTCTTCCGAGTCAATGTTAATCAACTTGTGGCCCTT
>SVEW01000018.1 GCA_015057205.1 Lachnospiraceae bacterium
AAAAATTGGTTTGAGCCCAGAAGTAATGATTATGATTTACTGTGCAGCATGTGGTGTTGTTAACTTAGTCACTCCTACATCTGCAGTAGTAATGGGAGGAACTTCCCTTTCTAAGATTGAGTACCCAACATGGGTTAAATTTGTTCTTCCACTTTGTGGAATCTTAATCGTAGTAAATATCATCATCTTGTCTATTGCAATGATGGTATTGTAAGCGAAAGCATACTATAAACTTTTCAATGGCGGGTAAGTTATGCTTATCCGCCATAATATAAATATAAGGAGAATTGGGATGGAAAATACGACCGAATTACAACAGCAATTTTGTTCCAGGATGGATGATCGAAAGATCTGCTCTTTTGATGTGGAAATTATTGATAAGAAAACAAAACCTATTTTACATCAAACGTCCCGATTCATTTTTATAAATAAGGGACGTGGCAAAATGAAAATTAATGAAGTGGAATATGCAATCCACGATAATATGTTGATTACGCTTTTGCCATTTGACTGTACGGAAGTTACAGAAGTACGTGAGACACTGCAGTATTATGTGGTGGTATACAATTTTGTTTTGTTGAATGACGCAATTAAATCTATTTTCAATGTGGATAATCAGAAGATAGAGATTATTAAGAAAATGCAGGAAAATCCTGTGATTGCTTGTGATCCAGTAAAAACGCAGGATATTCGCAGCCTGTTCGGTAAGATTAAGCAGGAGGTTGGTGTTGAGTCTACGTTGCAGTTTCCTGAGAAACAGGCGTTATCCAGTGTGTTTGTGGTGAACTTGTTAGTAGAACTGATGGTAGTTAGCCAGAGAAATCAGTATGACAAGCGATTTGATCGTGTCGTTGCGACCAAGAAAGGCGAGAAAACGGAGATTTTCCGCTATATTTATACCCATTTGAGTGAAAAAATTACGTTGAGCCGTTTGGCAAAACTATTTTATATGAGTGAGTCCTCAATCAGTAAGTATATAATGGAGACAACAGGACTTACGTTTAATAATTTGGTAAATGAAATTAAGATTGCCAAGACATTGAATTATCTGATGTATACGGACTATACTTTGGAAGAACTGGCGATGTTTCTGGGATATGTGGATGCAGCCCATATTTCTAAGGTATTTGAGAGCCGTATGGGTTCAAAGATAAGTGAATATCGAAAAACCTATCAGTCAGTTCTTGGAGTTTGTAATATAGAAGAACGGCGTATAGCTTATACCATAATAACCTATATTGTTGAAAATCATAAGGAAGAGCTTACGGCACAAACAGTTTCGGCGAAATTTGAAATATCTGTGCCGGAATTAAATAAAATTCTACTGTTGCAGGTAGAACGCAACTTTTCAGAATTTTTACATTTCCTACGGGTGAATTCCGCGTGCAAGTTACTTGCGGAAACCGATATGACAATTACGGATATTGCAATCGAAGTAGGATTTAATACGGTAAAAACATTTACAAGAAATTTTGTTATGAATAAACATCTTACACCAAGTGCTTATCGACAAATGATACGTGAAGAGGGAGGATATGAAGCATGATAAAAGAAGAAAAGGGAATCCAGGTGGCATATGAAGACTTTTTAAATATGCATTTCCGAATTGGAGAAATTGTGGCCTGCGAGGAAATCAAGAATTCCTTAAAACTTCTAAATTTCCAAGTAAGAGTCGGGGAGAAGAACATTCAGGTTATTTCAGGATTACGTGGGTATTATAATCCGTCTGAGGTGATCGGAAAAAAAGTAACAGTATTGTGTAATCTGAAGCCAATTACAATGGGCGGTTTGCCTTCAGAGGGCGTTATATTGTCGGCTGAGGATCAGAACGGGAACCTGTCATTTGTGGTTCCGGAAAGGGACGTTTTAGTTGGTGCTGAAGTATGCTAAAAAAAGAAGATTTGAATGATTATGGCAAAATTGTAGTAGGTTGTCTGTTGTTCTCTTTTTCCGTGAATGTATTTGTAGTTCCAGCAGGTATGTATAACGGCGGAATCTACGGTTTGGCGCAGATTATCCGTACGTTATTGGTACAGTACGTACATTTATCTTTGCCAACAGGATTTGACATTGCCGGAATTATAAACTTTGCATTGAACGTACCACTGTTTTACATTGCATATCGCTTTGTTTCAAAGCAGTTTTTTTCAAGAACCTTGTTCGGTCTGGTAATTCAGACTATTTTTATATCTGTTATTCCAATTCCAGGAAAACCGGTATTTGATGACTTGCTATTGGATGCGTTAATTGGTGGTTTGCTTACAGGCTATGGACTGGGATTGATACTTAGATCAAAAGGCTGTAGTGGTGGAGTTGACATTATTGGAATATATTTTTTGAAAAAAGATATTAAAGTTACAGTAGGAAAAATATCCATTTTGGTCAATGCTGTGATATACTTAATATGTGCAGCCATGTTCGATTTGAACATAGCATGTTATTCGGTAATATATGCAGCGATTATATCCTATACGATGGATCGCACGCACTATCAGAGTATCAATATGTTATGCTTTATTATTACCAAGAATAAAGAACTGCAAAAGAGCTTGACGCAGGCGATAGGTCGTGGAGTAACTTATTGGGATGGCAAGGGCGCATTTTCTGCAGAGGATGTGAATGTGAATGCCGTGGTTATCTCGAAGTACGAAGTTAAAGCGTTGAAGCGTATCGTAAATGAAATAGATCCGGATGCATTTGTTTTTATGAGTGAGGGAATTACTGTTGACGGATACTATCTTAAAAAATTGTAAGGAGGAGAAATGAAAGAAAGGGCAAGTGTGAGAACGAAGGGAAGTGCGAAGGAGGTTCGCCAGGAAGCCATACTACGTTTGATTGAGAACGAGAAAATAGCAACGCAGAATGACTTATCCAGGAGACTGGAAGAAAGTGGTTTTCCGGTTACACAGGCTACCATTTCACGGGATATTCGGGAATTGCGGCTGGTGAAGGTGGCAGAGGCTGGTGGAGATTATCATTATGCCGTTGGTAAGACGCAGGAGAAATATCAGGCGTCCCATAAGTTTTATTCTATTTTTCTGGCATCAGTAGTAAAGATTGATTATGCAAATAATTTAGTTGTTATTACCTGTTATACAGGCATGGCACAGGCTGTGTGCGCATGTATCGATAGTCTGGAATGGCAGGGTGTTGTAGGAACGGTGGCAGGAGATGACACGATTCTGATGATAACACGTGATGAGCAGACGGCTGCGGAAATGGTCAAAACTTTACGGGAAATCCGTTAGAAAAAGCAGGTGGTAACACCTGCTTTTTTAAATTTAAATTTTATAAGTCACAAGAAAGTCCAGAATGATAGCTTTTGTTTCCAATAAGCTTTCGCCAAGCGGCAATAGAAGTCGTAGAGAAGGAAGTGGTTCCGGAAGCAAAAACCTGTTCGGTGGCATGAATTAATTCTAAGTATTGTTTCTGGGCGCGTTCGAACACTTCGTAGAAGGTTTCATTGCTCGAACGTTCCGGTTTCCACGGATTTTTCCAAGAATCCCTTAAAATGTTGGTTGGATCTATAAAATCATTTCCCTGGTTAGTGGGAATCATGAAGGAAATAGGATAATAACCAAAGATTCTATTCTCAATATGGCGAACCATAGGTTTTTTCCAGCCATTTTTATCTGCGAAAAGGTGTGTGCCAGAACGCATCCAGGACAAAGCCATACGCATCATACCGGTATTAAGGAACTTTTCCGGATATGTTTTTTTCAGCGCTTTAGTTAAGCAAGCGGAAATAACCATTCTTTGTTGTGGGGTAAGTGTGAGTAATCTATATTGCGGAAATTGAGATGGCTTCCGATGTTTATAATAGTCTAGGAGGTCAGAGTCAATTTCGGTTTCTAGCTCAATGTGACGGCTATAGTAGCGTTGTGTTTTTTGAAAAACGAAGCCGGAGCGGTCATAGATATAGGGGTGTGCTACAGAATCAAGGACATAGTGACCAATGAACCCCAAAATGTAGCATTCAGCTATATCGCGTTCTTCTTGGCTTACAAATTCATTTCTGGTATTAATTAGATGGTTTAAAAAGCATCCGGTTCGACGTTCATGCATAGTTGAACCTAAATTTCCGCTGTGAAGTATTTGAGAAGGTAAAAAATAGAACAAAAAGTCGGGACCTTGCAAACCATATGTATATACTGCCTTGTTATTTTTTAATATGGATTTGGTTCGGGCGTTTGTAAGTTGTGGAAACGTCATGGCACCAAATAGATAATGTGTATAAAAACCTGGCATGAGAATTCCTCCTATTCGTTTTTTCTAAGTATAGCATATATTCGTATGCAAGAAAAGTGTCCGAAAAAAGGGACGGTAGATTTGATACGATAAAAATGCCGAAAGGGGGAATGACCATGACAAAGAATAGAAAATATGCTATAATAGCGGTAGATTTTGATGGAACATTATGCCAGGATTGCTATCCGGAGATTGGCGAACCGAATTACCCGTTGCTTTACTATTTATTAGAACAAAAGCAACGCGGAGCAAAGCTGATTTTGTGGACATGTCGTTGTTCTGTTGCGCTTGCACAGGCCGTTGCCTGGTGCGAGTCATTGGGGCTTACATTTGACAGTATTAATCAGAATCTACCAGAGAACATTCAGAAGTATGGAACGGATACGCGAAAGATATATGCGGACTTGTATATCGATGATCGTTCCATAAATTGGAGTTATCAGAAGGAGGCCGGATACCTTCTAAAAGAGGCGTAGTGTGGAAAGGACATGCTAATGGTTGGATACGGGGTGGATATTGGCGGTACATTTTGCAAAATAGGATTGTTTGAATCAAATGGTAATTTGCTTGAAACGTGGAAGATTCCAAGCCGCCGCGAGAATCTTGGAGCGGAAATTATACCGGATATTGCGGTAGCAATTTGTGAAAATATGCAAAAAAACAATTATAGTAAGGACGACGTTACCGGTATAGCGGTGGGTGTTCCGGGACCGGTGACTAAGAATGGTGTGGTAGGCCGTGTGACGAATATAGGCTGGGAGAACAAAGACGTAGCGACCGAGTTATTGGACAAGACGGGACTGACGGTAAAGGTTGCCAATGATGCCAACGTAGCAGCTTTAGGAGAGTTGCGCTTTGGATGTGGGAAAGGAAAGGAAAGTCTCGTACTTTTGACACTGGGAACAGGCGTTGGAGGCGGAGTTGTATTAAATGGTGAGATTTTGTACGGAGCCCATGGGGGCGCCGGTGAAATAGGCCATTGTAAGGTAAACCCGACAGAAACGGCAGTGTGTGGGTGTGGAAAGAGAGGATGTTTGGAACAGTATGCATCTGCCACAGGCATGGTTAGAGTAGCAAAATTGCTATTGAAAGAAAAAAAGGTCGATAGTTCCCTACGAAACAAAGAGTTTACGGCGAAAGACATTATAGATGCGGCTAGAGAGGGAGATGTAATCGGAAAACAAGTATTAGAGCAGGCCGGTTTTTATTTGGGACTTGCATTAGCGGATGTTGGTGCTACATTAGATCCTGAACTTTTGGTAATTGGAGGTGGTGTATCTGCAGCCGGAGAAATTTTACGGGAAGCGGCTGAACAAGGATATCGGACACAAACCTTTCATGCATGCGCGCAAACACCGATAAAACTTGCAAGTTTAGGCAATTTGGCTGGAATCTATGGTTGCATGGCGATGCTTTTCTGATTATAATAGGAATATGTACAGAAAGGTAGGGCGGTATTATGAGTACTTCATCAAATAAAGTTTTCTTTGATAATTATAAGTATTGTAAGGAGTGTAAGAAATTGCTCCCGGAAGGATATGAATTTGAATACTGTCCACAATGTATCGAGCAGCGTCTGTTCCGTGAGGTTCGTGATTATATTCGTAAGAATAATGTTAACGAATATGAGGTGGCAGATGAGTTTCAGATACCGGTACGACGGGTGAAGGCGTGGATTCGAGAAGGAAGAATTCAGTATCAGGAAACGAACGATAAGATTACCATAGGTTTTCATTGTGCTCGTTGTGGAGAACCAATTACGATAGGAACGTTTTGCAGTAGTTGTCTGCGCTTTATGAAGGGCCCGAAAGGATCTTTGGGTATACAACTGGATGACATTGATGCATCGAAGATGCGTTTTTTGGATGAAACGAGGAAAAAATGAGGTCGATTCGGACCTCATTTTTTTATAGAAAAATTTAAATTACATAAAGATATATGCATAAAAAATGGAGAATACTTCCGGCTAATACAAAAAAGTGCCACAGAGAATGCATATATTTTATTTTACTACCAATACCGAAAATGACAGCGCCAACGGTATAGGCAACGCCACCCCAGATTAGAAGAACCAGTCCGTTGTGTGCAAGGTTAGCTTGTAGTTGTGGAAAGGTGAAAACAACGCACCAACCCATAACCAGGTAACAAACCATGGAAAAACGTTTAAAGCGTTCAAGATCAATGGCATTGAGTACAATCCCGAGTAGCGCCATGAACCAGATAATACCAAACAAGATATAACCGGTGGTGCCACGTAAGGTAATAAGGGTAAAAGGAGTGTAGCTACCGGCTATGAGTATAAAAATTGTACAATGATCGCAAATACGGAGAATGCGTTTGGCAATACTTGGGCGAACACCATGGTAGACAGCGGACATGGAATACAGGATGATCAGGCTGATTCCGAATACAAGTCCGGATGCTATGCCACTACCGCTTCCGTGCAGTGAAGCGCGTACAATGCAGAGGATTAATGCGGAAATGCCAAGGAGTGCACCGATACCATGGGAAAGCGTGTTAATGAGTTCTTCGCCGAATGTGTAATGCGGGATGGGAATTTTATATAGCAATTTTGTTTTTGTGATTTCAGTCATAATAAAAACCTCCTAACGTAGTTATCAATACTACATTACATCGTGTATTGAAATACGTCAAGAGGTTTTTGAAATAAATTTATAAATTTTCAGCGAACTTTAAAGCTTCATCGATGTTGGAAAGTAAGCTTTCTTTGCCGATTTTTTCGATAAATCCGGCCTTTTCCATTACATGCAGAGGCTGTTCATTTACGTGAGACAGAAGAAGTTTCACACCACGCTTTTTGCAAATCTCCAAGGTGTTATTCAAAGCTGTCAAACCGGTGATATCCATTGCCGGAACGTTGCGCATACGAAGAATTAACACGCGTTTGCCCTTTTCATTGGAAAAGTTTAAATAGTCACTGACGGCACCGAAAAACATAGGGCCAAAGACTTCGTAAACCATTACATGTTTAGGTACTACTTTCAAGTCGGTGTACTCAGATAGTTCGTCGTTTTGTAAATCGTCTTTGTAAATCCATTGGCGAACTTCTGCAACATCGGACATTCTCTTTAGGAATAAGAAAGCTGCTAAAACCATACCAATTTCGATTGCAATAACCAGATCAAAAAATACAGTTAGCAGGAAGGTGGTAACAAGAACGGCAATATCACTCTTTGGTGCTTTGCGAAGCATATTATAAAATGTACGGTAACCGCTCATGTTGTAGGCTACCATAATTAAGATAGCTGCTAAAGTGGTCATTGGAATCATAGAGGCGTATGGCATCAAGAATACCAAAATCAGCAATAAGGTAATGGAATGAACCATACCTGCGACAGGGGTACGCCCACCATTTTTGACGTTGGCTGCAGTACGGGCAATTGCACCGGTAGCAGGGATACCGCCAAATAAAGAGGACATTATGTTACCAACACCCTGTCCTACCAATTCGGCGTTGGAACGGGTGTGTCCTCCAATCATACCGTCAGAAACCACGCAGGATAAAAGGGACTCAATGGAGGCCAAAATAGCGATGGTAAATGCCGGTGAAAGTAATTTCTGAATCAACGATAAGCTTAAGTGCGGCACAGTGAAAGGTGGAAGGCCAGCTTTAATTTCATACAAATCGCCAATGGTTTTCACCGGTAAATGACCGATGGTAACGATGGCTGTAGTAACAAGGATTGCAACTAAAGAGCCGGGAATCTTTTGTGATACTTTTGGCCAAAAAATCTGAATGAGCAATGCAAGTAAGCCGATACACAGGGTTAACCAATTTAGAGTGTGAAAACTGCTTGCGTAGGCAATAATTTTCTCGTGGAACTCAGACGGAACGCTGCCCATGGTTAAGCCGAAAAAATCTTTAATTTGTCCTGCAAAAATACCGACTGCAATACCGAGAGTAAAGCCTATGGTAATAGTCTGTGGGATAAATTTGATTAAATCACCAAAATGGAAAATACCCATTATAATCATAATGACACCGGCTAAAAAGGTGGAGATTATTAGTCCATTGGTGCCATATTCCTGAATGATGCCATAGATAATGACTACGAATGCGGCTGTAGGTCCGCCAATTTGAACACGGCTTCCTCCTAAAAAAGAAATAAAAAAACCGGCAACGATTCCGGTATAAAGACCCTGTTCCGGATTGACGCCGGAAGCAATCGCTAACGCAATCGAAAGCGGAAGGGCGATGATAGCAACAATTAGTCCGGAAATAATATCTTTACAGAATTGTTGCGCAGAATAGTTTTTCAATACAGAAAAAAGTTTAGGTTGCAGATACTTTAGCGAATTCATTTTTACTCTCCTTATTATAATAACATTGTGAAAACAAACCCCTATATTTTAAGCCGTTTCGAAGAAAAAAGCAAGGTATAAATTCTAAATAATTCGTAAATACTAGAAAAAAACAAAATGGAGGAACGTAAAATGAAGGCAACCGGTGTGGTTAGGCGTATGGATGACTTAGGTAGAATTGTTATACCAAAGGAAATTAGGCGGACATTGATGATTCGCGAGGGGGATAGTATGGAAATCTTCATAGGAAGTGGGGGAGAAATTCTTTTAAAAAAGTATTCCACTCTGGGGCCGATGACCCGATTTGCTGAAATTTTTGCAAAAGTGCTTGCTACACAAACCGGAAAAACAGCTATGGTTGTGGATCTGGAAAAGGTGCTGACAGTAGCTGGTGAAAAAAGGGCGGCATTTGCGGAAGTATTGCTGAGTGAGCGAATGAAGGGATTGATGGAAGAACATCGCATGTTTGTAACGCATATGGGTGAAAAAATGTTTGCACCAAATGTGGAAAAAAGGATAGGCGCTTTTGCTATAATGAGCGGGGTAATTACAATAAGTGGAGACGCCGTTGGCGCGGTGGTATTGTGTGCAAGGGAAAAGGAAGAATTTGATGAGGTAGATAAGGCACTGGTGCAGAGTGGTTGCAAGTTGTTAGCAGAACAATTAGAAGTATAAGTTTGTGAAAATTTAAAAATCATTTCCAACATGCCCAGGAATTTGGTACAATATCAATAGAGAAAGGGCAGGACAGTATGGCAAAAAAGAAGAAAAAACAAAAGAAACATCGTGTATTCTGGTTTTTTGTAAAATTTCAGATTTTTCTAATGCTCGTGGTTCTGGGCATGGTTGGTTATTATTATTTGGGCGGCTATGCAAAAGAGGTAAAAGCGCTTAGAGATGATGGCCTTAATAAGGTGCGCAATTCTACAGAAATGACTTTTCGCGCATCGGAAACAACAGAGGTATTTGATTGTAACAACAACTTGATTTCTACGGTAAAAGGAATGAAGGATGTGTATTATATCAGTTTTGCTGATATTCCATCTGCGGCGGTGAACGCCATTGTTAGTATAGAGGATAAGAAGTTTTATAATCACATAGGAATTGATTTTATGGCGATTGCCCGTGCTGCGATTGCGATGGTGCGGGAACGGGAAGTAAAACAGGGTGGTAGTACCATAACGCAGCAGTTGGCGCGAACGGTGTTTTTGTCGAATGAGCGAACGTGGCAGCGTAAAGTAGAGGAAATTTATATTGCCTTGGAGCTTGAAAAGAAATATTCCAAGGAACAGATTTTGGAGTTTTATTTAAATAATGTATATTTTGGAAATGGATATTATGGAATTGAGGCAGCAAGTCGCGGATATTTTAATGAAACCGTGCGCAATTTGGATTTGGCACAAATCACGTTTTTATGTGCGATCCCAAATAATCCCACGTTATACAATCCCTTTGGAAATCCGCAGAATACCATGAAACGAAGAAATCGTATCTTGTATCAAATGCTGCAGGATAAGGTGATTTCGGTGGGACAATACGATGAGGCTTGTATGGAACAGATTGTTTTAAATCCACCGAAGAAGAAGAAAAATGATTATGTGGAGACCTATGCGTATAATTGTGCAATTCGTGCGTTGATGAAACAGGAGGGATTCCGGTTTCGAAATGTGTTTACAACGTCGGCCGAGAGGCGGGAATATGAGAAGTCCTATAAGGAACTTTACGAACAGTGTCAAAGTAGCCTTTTTACGGCAGGCTATCGCATTTATACATCCATTGACCTGAAAAAACAGGAGGAACTTCAAAAATCGATTAATGAGCAGCTGAAAGGATACACGGAGAAAAGCAAGGATGGTACTTATAAGCTGCAAGGTGCCGGAGTTTGCATTGATAATTTAACCGGTCGTGTGGTGGCAATTGTAGGCGGCCGGCATCAGGAGCGGAAGGGATACACGCTGAATCGTGCTTTTCAAAGTTTTCGCCAGCCGGGTAGTTCCATCAAGCCGTTGATTGTATATACGCCGTATCTGGAAAAAGGCAACACTCCGGATACCAAGGTCGAGGACAAGAAGGTTAAGGACGGACCGAAAGAGCGAAGTTATCTTGGCAAGATTACATTGCGTACTGCAGTGGAAAAATCCCGTAACGCAGTGGCATGGCAGATTTTTGATGAAATTACTCCGGTAGTTGGTATTCAGTATCTGCTAGATATGAATTTTTCAAAAATAGACAGTAACGATTATTATCTACCGGCGGCGTTGGGTGGAATGTATCGCGGCGTATCACCTCTAGAGATGGCAGCGGCATATGCAACCCTTGAGAATGATGGTTTTTACCGAGAACCTACTTGTATTGTTCGAATTACAGATGCAAAAGGTAATTTAGTGTTGCAGACGGAACAGGAAGAGAAAAGTGTTTACAAAGCCAATGCATCCCGAATGATGACGGATATTATGACGGGAGTGTTAACGAGAGGAACGGCTAGAGGCAAAGGGATTCCGAATATGCCGACTGCGGGTAAAACCGGTACGACGAACGAGAATAAGGATGGATGGTTTGTTGGATATTCTCACTATTTTACAACAAGCATTTGGGTTGGATATGATACACCGAAGAAGTTGGATAAGTTACAGGGTGGCACGTATCCGGCGCAAATCTGGCATAATTTTATGTTAAAAATTCATAAGGGGTTGGAAAAAATGAAGTTTTTGCCATACCTTGACTATGAGAAACAAGGTGTGGATGGAAGTTACGAAAAAATTAAGCCGGAAGTAGAAAAAGTCGAGGATGAGGACGAGAAAGAGGAAGAAATCGAGAACGAAGACAACGAGGATATCGAAGACGAACCGGAAGACGAATCGGAAGATGAACCGCCGGAAGAGGAAGTTCAGGAGGATGAACCTGAAGAGGAAACAGAATAAGAATAGCTGCCGTTTGTGCAACGGCAGCTATTTTACATTTCTATGCGTTTGCGTTCTTTAAAATATACCGGAGTAAAGCCGTGTTCGGCAATAATCTTCTCAGCCTTGTCGAAATTCTTGGAAAGGTTCTCTACTTTATGGGAGTCGGAACCAACGGTAACCAAACGGCCGCCAAGAAAGGCATATAAACGCATTATCTCGTTTAAAGTATCAAATCCGGTCTTGGTATCCAGACGACGGGTATTTATTTCCAGACACATGTTGTGGTCGATTAAAAAATTGAAAATTGCGACCAGAGCGGCTTTATATTCGGAAACATGTAATTCTGGATCGTCATAAGGACTGTATCGACAAATATAGTCGATGTGTCCTAGGGTATCGAAATCGTGAAAATTCTCTAAACATTCTAAAATGCGTACAAGGTAATTGGTATAGGACTCATTTTTAGTTAACTTATCGTAATATTCCTTATGAGCAATATCACCACCTACCGTATGAATGGATCCGATTACCATATCGAACGGATAGTTGGAAAGTGCCTTGGCTATTTTATCGAAATTATCCGGTTGAAGTCCCATCTCCACCCCAAGTAAAAAGCGATCATTTCGATAGGGAGAATATAATTTGAAATATTCTTCCGGTTTAAATTCAAAATTCATTTTCCCAACATAGTTATAATCCATGTGCTCTGTAATAACATAGCCGTAATGGCTGGTAGCATTCATGCCTACAACATCGGTAATACTTTGGTGTGCATCCTGTGAAAAAGGGTAGGTATGAATGTGTGTGTCAAATGGTATCATAATTCTCTCCTCTTTTGTTTACCCTTTTTTTTAGCATAACATAAAAATCAGCTCTTGACAATTGTTTGAATATGATATACAATAATTTTGTTGCGATGCGTGGCTCAGCTTGGTAGAGCGCTGCGTTCGGGACGCAGAGGTCGCAGGTTCGAATCCTGTCGCATCGATAATAAAGACGGTACACCGAAAGGTGTGCCGTTTTTTATTATCGATATTATAAGATATGACCTACGACTTCTGATGGAGCGAACACAGTAGCGTTCGAGGACGCAGAGATCGCAGGGTGCGGTCGTCCAGTGGACGACCCTCGCGAAGCGAGGAGCACCGACCGAGCCGAAGGCGAGACCGAATCCTGTCGCTTTTTTGATATACATTCTTACTGGATTTTTAAATTCTCTAGAAACTCTTTCATAGTATCAAAGGAAACATCCCCGGAGTATAGGTAAGGTTGCTACCGTTGTCGTTCACGTTTTCATTTAGAAGCGAAATCTTAGTGTCTGAAATATCACCTAAGCAGTAGATGTCGTCAGAGAGCCAGAAGCCATATTGTTTGCAGGAATCTGAAGAATTCCTATTGTGAGAGCAACAGCAGCGGCTGCGGCAATCTCTTCGTAATTGTATCCTTCATAATAATGCAGATAAATGACACCTTTGTATTCTTGTGGTAGCGCGAAAACTTCATCCAGCAGGGAAGACTCCTTTTCCGTAATCAATATGCCTTCGTAAGCTTGACTGTCATCCCTTCTGGTACGCCAGGGCGACTTTAGGTAATCTTTGGATTTATTTATAGTGCATCGGATCAACCATCGTTTTAAGTGCTCCTCCTTCACTTAATATACGATCTAAAAGTGAGAATGGTCACAAAAATCGGAATAGGCAAAATGACGGGTTGACATTTTAGACTATCTGTGATAGTCTCTAGGTAGACTACTACAGATAGTCTCTTTTGTGAAAGGCAAGGAGGTGCAAAGGTGGAAATTCAGTTAGGAGAAATTGAGAGCCGTTTTGCCGAGATTATATGGGAGCGGGAGCCGGTTACCAGCAGCGAACTCGTGAAGATATCAGCGGATGAATTTGGCTGGGCGAGGACGACAACCCATAATGTAATCCGGAAACTGGTGGCGAAGGGGCTTATCGAGAACAATAAGGGAACGGTGACGTCCATCATTTCCAAGGAACAGTTTTATTCGATGCAAAGTAAGAAGTTTGTAGAAGATTCGTTTGAAGGGTCATTGCCGGCGTTTATTGCGGCATTTACCAAGGGGAAGAAATTATCCACGGATGAGGCAGAAGCAATTAAGAAGATGATAGATGAGGCGAAGGAGGGCTAGCAGATGGATATTACGGGGGTTTTTCTGAAAATTGTAAACATGAGTATTGCGGCAAGTTGGATGATTGTTGTGGTGATTCTTTTGCGCGCGGCCTGCAGGAAAGCGCCAAAATGGGTTCCACCGATTCTGTGGGGGCTGGCAGGTCTTCGCCTGATTGTTCCATTTTCCCTGAAGGCCAGATTTAGTCTGCAACCCAGTGTGGAGCCGGTTTTTCGCGATATGGGAAATGCCAATATGATTCACATCGGCTCAAATGTAAAAATCGCAGACACGCAGGTAACGAAAGCAGTGGAAAATCATACAACCCAGGTGGTTGCATCGGTGACACAAGGCAGATGGAGCGTGACCATGATTTTAGGAATCCTTTGGCTGACAGGCGTTGTGGTTATGCTGGGATTTGCGTTGATAAGTTACCTTCGCCTGAAGCGCAGGGTTGCGGAATCCATGCCGCTGATGAAGAATGTCCGTGTATGCGATCATATCAATACACCATTTATTTTGGGCATCATCCGTCCAATGATTTATTTGCCAACCGGGCTGGACGCAGAAAACCGTGCTTATGTGCTGTCCCATGAAAAAGCCCATTTAAAGCGGTGGGACCACGTATGGAAGCCGTTGGGCTATCTGTTGTTGAGCGTGTACTGGTTTAATCCGTTGGTGTGGGCGGCATACATATTATTAAGCCGGGATATCGAAATCGCCTGCGATGAAAAGGTAATCGAAGGGATGGCGTTACCGGAAAAGAAAGCCTATGCCACTGCATTGGTGGATTGCAGTATGCAACGGCGGATGGTAAGTGCCTGCCCCATTGCTTTTGGCGAAGTAAGCGTGAGAGAGAGGGTGAAAACGGTGCTGAATTATAAGAAACCGGCATTCTGGATTGGCGTGGTGGCGCTGGTATCCTGCGCAGTATTTGGCGTATGTTTCCTGACGGATCCGGGAATGTCGCTTTCCCATAGTGCGGGAAAGGTGACCTCGGTAGAGGTGGCGGATTCCAAAACCGGAAAAACGTTAACCATCACGAATCGAAAAGAGATTGTCCGTATTGCACAGTACGTCAATGTTATGAAGCTGGAGCGAAAAGGCCTGGTACTTGGGAAAAAGAGCGGCCGTTTTGCCATTCAATTCCAACCATCGAAAGGTAAGTGGGATAGTTTTACCCTGGAGTCAGAGGACATGTTGTATAAAGCGCCTTTCCGCTATACGGTAAAAGGCGGGAATGGGCTGTTCGGATATCTTGAGCGATTGTATGAAAAGGAATTCGGACGGAACTATGAAAGTATGACACCGATTGGCGTTACCATGATGGCACCGATTGCCAATTCGGAGGGCGTGTATTTGCAGTTTTCCCAGAAAGGAAAGGTGTCCGGTGAACTATATACGGGAGATGCCTATACCCTGGAAAAAAGCCTGAACGGCGTGGATTGGGAAACCGTAAAGCCGTTAAAGGATATGGAAAGCGTAGGTGAGGCATACCGGATAAAAGAAAATGGTATAACCCAAATGGCTGTGAACTGGAAGGAGCAATATGGTGAATTAGAGCCGGGAGAATATCGTATCACCAAGCAGATATTCCATCAAAAAGATGATAAAACGGGAAAGGGGTACGAGATTTCTGCAGAGTTCACAATAACAGCGGATACCGAAAATGTGGCAGAAGATATCGAAGTATCGCTACCGCAAGGATATCTAATCATACCCTCCCTCCTGGATAGCGACAATGAGGCAATGATTTTGCCAACGGTTTACCAGAACGCCGGAGGAAACGATGGACCGCCATTACAGTGGATTGTCGCCGGTACTTGCGTGAGATACCCGGCAGATTTTACGGGGGTTACGTTCCGGAATGGAATCCCGCAACTGTCCGGAATTCCAATGCAGAATCACACGGACACGAAGTATTTAGAGGTGATTGGACTTGAGCGTTCCACCAACCAATGGCCGGCCATTATGCTGGAATCTACGCATGATTTGTACACACCGTCTCAGTTAAAAGATCTGGAAGATGCCGGAACGGATGTGGAAAAACTGGAGAAAACCAGCAAATACTGGGAATTCTGGTTTGTAAAAGAAGGGGAAGAACAGTATTATGAATTGACCCTTTCCGCCAAGTCTTTTTCGAAAGAAGAGGCAATAAAGATTGCAAAAACCTTTGTAATCAAATAAAAATGAGGCAGCCGCGCGTGCGACTGCCTCAGAGTGTAGACAAAGTCCGCGGCGATTGCCGCGGATTTTGTCTACACTCTGGACGGTACACCGAAAGGTGTGCCGTTTTTTATTATCGATATTATAAGATATGACCCGCGACCTCTGATGGAGCGAACACAGTTGCGTTCGAGGACGCAGAGATCGCAGGGTGCGGTCGTCCAGTGGACGACCCTCGCGAAGCGAGGAGCACCGACCGAGCCGAAGGCGAGACCGAATCCTGTCGCATCGATTGATAAAAAAAGGTGGGAAGTCTTGAGAAATCGGACTTCACATTAATTCGTTTTACTCTTAATAATGTGTGGCCTTGTGTGACCACTTGTATCCAGGCAGTTTTCAAGCATTTTCAATGTTGATTCTTCATCAGAAACATTTCGTAAATAGTGCATTGTCATCTCCTTAGCGTCCGGGGACATACATTAGTATTATCACGCCGCCGGACCATCCATAGCGGATAAATGTCTGCCATAGAATAGGAATCAATGCCATATTCCAGTTCATACAACTTTTCATATAAGCCATTCTTGGATGTGCTAAAGTGCCGCCTTTACTGTACACAGGGATGAGTATAATAATTTTTTGAAAAAAATCGCCTTCGACAGCAAAAAGAGCGGTATAATTAATGTGTGTGTTGCAATGCATAGAAAAGATGAATAGGTGATATGGTGTATGAAAAAAATAATTTTATCTATGTTATTTATCGTATTATTGGTAGGGTGTGCGCCACAAACAAAAGAAAGCAGCGTGGAAGAAATGCTTCAGAATACGCAAGGTGATACGAGTGTAGAACTGCGAGCAATAACTCCATTTGTGTGGGAAAAAGTATATTTTATCGCACCCTATGTGGATAAAAAAACAATAGAAACAAGTATCGGGGTGACTGACTCCAATATAAAAGAAAATATGGTGTATGAAGATGTATTTGAACTTCAAAGTAATAAGGCTGTTTTTCAGGTGGAAGACATGGATGGCGAGAAACTATATATCCTGCAACAATAGACTATAAAAAATGTCCCCCTCCGGTGCTATGGAGGGGGATTTTACTAGTAAAAGATATGGGAGAAAAGTTTATTAAACTGTATTAATAAACAATGGAAAACTCATACATGTCGCTGTTGTCCATGGTAACAGCTGCGCCAAACCATTTCAGAGAAAGGCTTGCCTTGGTCTTGCCGTCGTCGCTGGTGAAAACATAATCATCACCATTCTCTTCTACGCTACCGGTGATGGCCTTCTTGCCATCAATCTGCAGAATAGCTTCATAACCGGATTCCATACCCGGTTGAATCGTCAACATGGATTTACCATCTTCTGTGGCATAACTTCCATATACATCGCGATCCGGCAAAGCAAAGGTTTCTTTATTAGCATCTGCAATCAGGGAAGCAATGTAGTAAGCACGATGTTTGTTAAAAAGTGCATACGTATCATTCGTCATTAAAGGATAGATGCTACCGTCTTTATAGGCATTCAATTGTGTCTCAATAACGCTGGCTTCTAGGGATTCCCAGGTTTCCTGAGATTTCTTCTCATCATCGGAAGCGTTCTTAGCGTAGCGATTCCAAAGAGATTTCATCTCGGTTTCCCAGATTACTACCGGGTAACGGGAAAGCTCGTTAAGTTCTGTCTGGGAAACATCCTTTTCATGGTAAGCTTCAAATGTCTTTGCATATTCGGAAACCTTCGTGATTTCCTGCTGGACGTTGGAAGCAGAAGATTGAATGTCTTCAAGAGACTTTGCAATGTCTTTCTCTGTGTCATTGTTTTCTTCATCCTTTGATTCCGGTTTATCCTTTGCTGTATTGCTAACCTCTGTCTGAGTCTTGTTTTCCTTTGGTTCGGTTGCTTTCTTGTCGGCAGGCTTCTTGCCACATGCTGCAAATAATACGGCAGCAGTCATAATGGCTAAAAATAGTTTCTTTTTCATTGGTCATAGCTCCTTTTCTAATTTGCTGACTATTATTTGACCTAAG
Source organism: Lachnospiraceae bacterium (assembly GCA_015057205.1). GTDB lineage: Bacteria > Bacillota > Clostridia > Lachnospirales > Lachnospiraceae > XBB1006. The sequence continues at coordinate 17,805 of SVEW01000018.1, forward strand.
GGGATAAGAAAAAGTTTCATTTGAAAATTGATTTTTTTTAAAAAGATGACTATACTAGATAAAAATAGGAGGATGCGGAGTATGACAGAACGGGATATCAGGCAGCAGTATCGACGAATAACTGAGGCGCTGATTGCGGGAAAAATTACCATTTCTACTATGGAAAGTTGCACCGGTGGATTGCTTGCAAGTCTGCTTACGGATACCGAAGGAGCTTCTGGAGTTTTTTCCGGGGGATGGGTGACTTATAGTAACGAAGCTAAAATAAAAGCAGGGGTGCCGGAGGAGATAATTGAAAAATACGGTGTGTATTCCGAAGAGACGGCGGTAGCTATGGCAAACGCCTGCAAGGAACATATGGAGGCAAAGATTGGTATTGGCGTTACGGGAAGTTTGGGAAATGTTGATCCGGCCAATGCAGATAGCGTGCCGGGGGAAGTTTATTTTGCCTTAGTCGGTGAGCGGGTGTACCGGGAGAAAATCGTGCTCACACAGGAAGGAAGTCGCTATGCCTATAAACTGCAAGTGGCTGGTGCGATTGGAGGTATGCTTGACAGATACCTTGTTAGTATGGTAGATTTAAATTAAGAATATAGTGAAAGGGCACAGCTGGTGCAGGGTGACGCCATGACGATTAGAAGATAATGTAATTTAAGCAAAACAAGGAACGGAAAACGGAGGTTTTCTTTGCATGCGCTTAAATTGGATTATCGTCGTCTTAGGGTCAATGGAACCTTTTATACGAGGAGTCTATTTTTGCGTGGGCAAAGATAGGCTTTTTTGATTGGAAGGAGTGACATCTATGGCACAAAAAGAATTGATTCGGGCAGAACATGTGACCGTGTCCTATGGGGAACAGACGGTACTGCAATTTGAACGATTATATGTATATGAGGGAGAACGTGTGGGATTGGTTGGTGTGAACGGAGCCGGCAAAACCACGTTATTGAAGGTGCTTGCAGGGGAACTTCTGCCGGAGGAGGGACATGTGAGATGTGATTGCGAATCATTTTTTCTTCGACAGTTTGGTGAAAAGATTGATCCCATGGCGCTAGACTATCAGGAGGCAGGCAAACTTGGGGTTTTGGATAAGCTGTGGCAGGAGCAGGTAAGCGGTGGCGAAAATACACGGATACACCTTGCGGAGTTGTTTGCATCCCAGCGAGCAGTGGCATTTCTGGATGAACCGACGGCAAATCTGGATGCGCTTGGGATAGCCACCTTGCTGAAAAACCTGAAGAACGTGGAAACCATGTTGATTGTGAGTCATGACCGGGAAGTTTTGAATGCGCTCTGTACCAGAATTGTGGAAATCGAGGATGGAAATCTTACAAGTTATAATGGAGATTATGATGCGTATGAACAGCAGAAATTAGAACGCAGACAAGCAGAACTTACGGAATATGAATTGTATCAGGCGGAAAAAGCGCGACTGCAGGGAGTGTATCAGGAAAAGAAGAAAAAAGCACAGAAGTTAAGCAAAAAACCGAAGAATATGAGTAGCAGTGATATGAAGCAGATTTCCAAGCGGGCAACACGAAAACCGGAAGATAAGGTGGCAAGTATCGAGCGTAGCGCAAGAAATGTGCAAAAGCGAATAGCGCACATGGAGGTAAAAGAACGACCGAAGGAAGAAGTGTGCATACGACCGGACTTTCGACTAACGAACCCGCCGCGTAACGCGATTGTGATTCGGGCAGAGCATGTTACGTTTGGCTATGGCGAGCGTTTGATATTGGAAGGCTGTTCTTTTTTGGTAAAGAACAAAAGCAAGGTGGCGATTCTCGGAGAAAACGGGGCCGGCAAAACCACACTTTTAGAATTGATTGCGAAAAGGGAGGGAATCAGCATTGTGCCTGAGGCAAACATAGGATATGTGCGACAGAATTTGTCACAGATTCAATTGGATAAAACCGTTCTGGAAAATATGCAGGCAGTATCCGTACAATCCGAAGGGGTGACCCGTTCGGTGCTGGCAAATTTACTTTTGACAAATCAGGATATGAAGAAAAAGGCCCGGGATTTGTCCGGCGGGGAGCGAATGAAACTGGCATTTGCCATGCTATTTGTCAGTGATGCGAATTTGCTGATGCTTGATGAACCAACGAATTATTTGGACTTACCGTCCATAAAAGCATTGGAAAAAATGCTGCAGAAATATGAAGGAACGCTGCTCTTTACGTCACACGATCGTACTTTCGTGGAGCATGTGGCAACCAGAAAGGTGGCGATAAAGAATAAGAAGATAGTTGACATATGTCAATAATATGGTATACTAAAGAAAATGACATATGTCAGAAAAAGGAGAGTGCTATGCCGAGAAGCAAACGTTGCCGTTTTATACAATCTTACCCGGATTACTGGAGTTTTCGTGCGGAAGAGGGCGAGGAAGAAGTGATTTTTTTAACCCTTGATGAGTATGAGGTGATTCGTTTATTGGATTATCAAGGGATGACTCAGGCGGAATGCGCGTTGCACATGGGAGTGGCACGGACAACGGTGACGGCCATGTATGAAAAAGCGCGCCACAAGTTGGCACAGATGCTGGTGGAAGGGAAGGGGCTTCGCATCTCCGGTGGTGACTATGTTATACGAAATAATAATTTTCAGATAATAGCGAAGGGAGAGCATGATATGAGAATTGCAGTAACCTATGAGAATGGTCAGATTTTTCAGCACTTTGGACACACAGCACAGTTTAAGATTTACGATGTGGAGAACGGAAAGGTGACGGCATCTCAGGTAATTGATACCCAGGGAAGTGGTCATGGAGCATTGGCAGGATTTTTGAAGAATGCGGAGGTAGATACGCTGATTTGCGGTGGCATCGGTGGTGGTGCCCAGATGGCGCTTTCCGAAGCCGGCATTAAATTGTACGGTGGCGTTACCGGTCCGGCTGATTTGGCAGTCGAAGGACTGTTGAATAATCGCCTTGCTTACAATCCGAATGTGAAATGTGATCATCACGATCACGAGCATGAAGAAGGACATACTTGTGGCGATCATGGATGTGGAAGTCATAGTTGTGGACACTAGTGAAATAAATATACGCCTATTATTTAAGGACGCTCGGTACATAGAATTTTGGAATTCTATGTACCGTTGTTTTTTTGGAAAAATGGCTGGGGTGGTTGGGCGATCGGTATATAGAATTTTGGAGTTCTGATGATTGCAAAGGTCATTCTGTTATGGCATAATGGTAGAATAAATAGAACTATGGAAGTGTAGAAATGAAACAAGCAGTAATATTTGATTTGGACGGTACGTTGTTGGATTCCATCGCGGATTTAGCAGCGGCTATAAATGAAATTTTGAAACGCCACGGTTATGAGACTTTGCCGCTAGAGACAGTCAATAGCTACGTGGGAAATGGATTATCCATGTTGTTAAAAAGGGCTTTAAAGGATGAGCGTCAAAGAAAAGCACCGGTGGAAGGTGACGAATTTCAGGCATATTTAAAGGAACTGATTACCTATTATCGCGCACATTGCATGGATCAGACTGTTCCGTACAAGGGGATTGAGACCATGTTGTTGGCGCTTAAGGAAAAAGGAATCAAGACAGCCATTGTTACAAATAAGAATACATTGGCGGCAACAGAGCTGTGGGAGCATTTTTTTAAAGATGTCATTACGGTTGTAGTGGGAGAGGATGAAGCCCATGGAATTAAGAAAAAACCGGCACCCGACATGGTGTTAGAAGCTCTTCGCAAGTTAGAAGTATCGGCTTCGGACGCATGCTATGTAGGCGATTCCGAGGTGGATGTGGAAACCGCAAGGAATTGCAAAATGGAAGGCGCATTCGTGCTTTGGGGATTCCGTTCGAAAGAGGAGTTAAAAAAGGCCGGTGCAGACGTGCTCGTTGAAACGCCGGAGGAATTAAAGGAGGTTGTTACACATGATTAAAATTTATGGTATGGATACTTGTCCGGATTGTACCTATTTACATCCGCAGGTAGAAGGGAAAGAAGAGTTTCAGTTGGTGGATATTGGGGCGCATGTAAAGAATCTTAAGGAATTTCTGAGATTGCGTGATAATAATCCGATTTTTGAAGCATGTAAACAGAATGGTTCCGCAGGGATTCCTTGCTTTTTAAAAGAAGACGGAACGGTAACGCTGACTCCGGAAGATGTGGGATTAAAATCACGCCCGCAGGATGAGGCAGTGGCTTGCTCGATAGATGGCAAAGGGTGTTAAGGGGACGTACATATTTAGTAGGGTGAGCTTTTTGAAGAGTGACATATGCTAGTGAGGCCTGCCATTTCCTCCACAAATGCACTTAACAGGCGTGCCGGCTCGTCGGATGGAATAGAAATTTCTATGTCCAACGGCCGGCCGGTTGGTTACGTGTAAAATATGGAATATTTACATTTACACGTAGAGAATGTTTGTGAAGTTGAAAACTATACGGGGAATATTGGGATTATCCATTTTTACACGTAGTCGGG
>SVEW01000019.1 GCA_015057205.1 Lachnospiraceae bacterium
AGAGTCAGCTTTTGGAAGATGTGTATACCTATAACGATTTTGTGCACAGCGGCAGCAACGAAGGGTGTCAGCCAAAGAAGAAGGTAACATCGAACATGAGCCGGGGATATATGGTTACGGAATACAACGGACATATGTATCCAACGAAGATGTATGATAAAGAGCCGGCACGAAGAGAGCATGCCCTGCGTCATATCCGGGTATTGGACGCGGTGGCCGGGCAGCCGGATATTGCAGGAAGTTTTGGGTGGTGTATGTTTGATTATAACACTCATAAGGACTTCGGAAGCGGCGACCGTATTTGCTATCATGGTGTGATGGATATGTTCCGGAACCCGAAGCCGGCGGCATGGATGTATGCCTGCCAGCAGGAGGAAGTGCCGGTATTAGAGCTTAGTTCTTCTATGGATATTGGAGAGCATCCGGCATCCAATCGGGGAATTACGTATATTTACACCAACGCAGATAGCGTGAAGATGTACAAGAATGATATTTTTATAAAAGAGTACAAAGCAAGCGACAGTCCATATAAGAATGTGGCACACGGTCCGTTGGTGATTGACGATTTTATTGGTGACCAGATTCATCAAAATGAGTCGTTTACGAAGCATCAGGCGGACATCATTAAGGATGCCTTAAATTATACGGCTCTTCATGGGTATGGGCCATATCCGCCGTCCATTATATGGAAAGCGATACAATGTATGACGATTTATCACATGAAGATGGAAGATGCAACGGTGCTTTACAACCGATACATCGGCGATTGGGGTGGAGCGGCCACCGGTTACCGGTTTGAAGCCATCAAAGATGGAAAGGTTGTTAAAACCCTGGTGAAAGAGCCGGTTCAAAGCGTTAGATTGAAGGTGGTAGCCAGTCACCGGGAACTGGTAGAGCGGACAAGTTACGACGTGGCAGCAGTTCAGATTTTGGCGGTTGACCAGAATGACAATCAGGTGTTTTTCTGCAATGAGCCACTACAGGTTACGGTAGAGGGAGATGTGGAATTGATTGGTGATGATGTGATTTCGCTGCAGGGTGGAGCCACCGGCGTATATGTGAAAAGTGCAGGACGTGGTGGTAACGGACGTTTGCGAATTTATAATAAACAGCTCGGGGAGCAGATTATTTCGTTTACGATAAAAAAAGGTGAGGTGTGAAATGGCAGAGAAAGCAAAAACGATATTTGGAAATAAAATGAGCACCAAAGTCTACCGAAAGGCGGTAAAGACAAAGGCGAAGAATGTACGGAAATTCGGGGATGACAGCAATAAAGAGTATACCTTGTCCATTCAGAAAAATCCCTATATCGGGGACAGCCTTGGCGTATACAATGTGTATGTGGGAAATCAGCCACTTTCCGGTGAGGGAGTGTGTGATGAGAATGGGTTTGATAGAGAAAAAGGTATTATTGTCGGCAACATTCGTATGGGATTTGGTCATTATCGTATTTCCATGGCTATGGCATCTGCAGCAAAAGCTTTGGGATATACGCCTTATTGGATGGATTTAAACGGGTTTCCGGATACCACCTGTACCAAGGTAATCAGTGCACAGAATGAATTGTATTCCTTGGGATCCCGGCTATCGAAGAATCCGATTTTCAACCGGTTGGTGTGGGAACCTTTGAATTATGAAGGCTTTAGGGCATTGTCCTATAATGCCTCCGACCAGAAAAATGCCGAGCTTATGGCACCGGTTTATGCAAAAGTGCCTAAAGACATTCCGGTTATAGGAACGCATGTATGGCCGGCGCAGGCTGCGGTTCACGCAGGCATGGAACACGTGGTGAATGCCATTCCGGATAATTGGCCGATGGCCTTGCATCTGGCGGAAGGCAGTGTACATACCATTCAGTGCAAGAACGCTTATATGGGGTATCGTATTTTGAACGGTATGAATAAGAAGGAAGTATGTAAAGAAATGCCGGCGGACAGCATGATTTATACCGGACATTACATTGATCACGAATTGGTCAGCAACATTGAAGCGGATTGCGAGGCGCGTATATTGCGCCGGAAAGAAGGCAAACCGATGCGCTTTTTACTAACCATTGGTGGTGCCGGTGCCCAAAGAGAGATTTTTGCGGCGATTATAAAGTATTTGATTCCCCACATTCGGAATAAGAAAGCAGCACTTTACGTGAATGTAGGAGATTATCGAAACGTATGGGATGAGCTTTTGAAAGAAATTCCGGAGCTTAAGGGGCTTGCAACCGAGCACTTTGACAATTGGAAAGATACTGAGAATTTCGCGGCAGCAGCACTTTTGCCGGAGACGGAAGTGACCGGAATTCATGGCTTTTATCATAAAAATATCTTCGAAGCGGTTTACGCAACCAATCTACTGATGAGAAGTTGTGACGTGTTGGTAACCAAGCCAAGTGAGCTTGCGTTTTATCCGGTACCGAAGTTGTTTATCAAGCGTGTTGGTAAGCATGAGATGTGGGGAGCTATTCATTCGGCAGAAATCGGAGATGGTACCTTGGAGTGCCGCGATAACGCCCACACGATTCAGATGATTCGGATGTTTATGCAGGATGAAGTATTGTTAACGCAGATGTGTGATAGCATCGTTGAGAATAAGAAACAGGGAATTTACGATGGCGCCTACAAGGTAGTAGAGCTTGCCATGGGTATGAAGAAATAGGAGGAGACTATGGAGAAGAAGAGTTTGTCAGCAAAAGAAAAAGTGGCTTACGGCATAGGCGCCGTGGGGAAAGACATGGTTTACATGTTATCTGCAACCTATATTTTGTATTATTATCAGGATATTATGGGGGTAAGTCCCTGGGCAATGGGGATTATTCTGTTGGTTGCCCGTGTATTTGATGCATTTAATGATCCGATTATGGGTGTACTGGTTGCCAAAACCAAGACCCGTTTCGGTAAGTTTCGCCCTTGGTTGTTAATTGGAACATTGACCAATGCAGTTGTTTTGTATCTGATGTTTGCAGCACCGCCAACCCTGGACAAAGGTGGCATGGTGGCATATGCGGCAGTAACCTATATTTTATGGGGTGTAACCTATACCATGATGGATATCCCATTCTGGTCCATGATTCCGTCATTTACTGAAGTGGGAAAAGAACGGGAAGGCGTATCGGCCATGGCACGTTCCTGCGCCGGTGTTGGTTCTGCCATTATCACCATTATTACGGTAAAAGCGGTTACTGCCCTTGGTGAAATGATGCATGGCGGTAGCAAAATGGAAATCGAACGCCTTGGTTATCAGTATTTCGCTTTGGCAGTAGCAGTATTGTTTGTTGCGTTTATTGTTATCACCTGTTTGGCTATCAAAGAAAAATCGAACGTGGATGTGGAATCAACCTCTGTAAAAGAGATGTTTTCCGCGCTTTTGGCAAATGATCAGGCTATGACGATGGTAATTGCCATTGTGTTGATTAACACTGCAGTATATGTTACATCCAATTTGGTTATTTACTTTTTCAAGTATGATTTTTCTGTTTTGAGCGCGGCAAAATGGCAGGATAATTACACTACGTTCAATATTTTCGGTGGTGGATTCCAGATCCTTGCTATGATGATTTTGTTCCCGCTTTTGCGAAAATTCTTTAACTGTATGAAGATTTTTGCAATCAGTCTGGGCATGGCACTGCTTGGTTATGTTTGCTTAATGGTGGAATGTTTTGCCGGTGTGGATAATGTGTATTATCTCTTGATCCCAGCCTTTTTAATCATGGGTTCCGTGGGACTTTTGAATGTATTGATTACCGTATTTTTAGCAAACTCCGTTGATTACGGTGAGTATAAAAACAATCGCCGTGATGAGTCTGTCATTTTTTCCATGCAGACCTTCGTGGTAAAATTGGCATCCGGTATCGCAGCATGGGGCGCTTCCATGATTCTTGGAGTGTTCCATATCAGTTCCGATGAAAATGCCAAGGCAGTGCTGTCTGAGAGTACGCGTATTGGATTTCGTATGAGTATGGTAATCATTCCGGTGGTGCTTCTTGTGATTGGATGGATTGTGTTTAAGGTGCGCTATAAATTGACGGATGAACGCCTTGCGGAAATTTCACGGGAGCTTGAACAGCGAAAATAAAAATGGGAGGGCTTTATGATAAGGATCTTGAATGACATATGGGTTTTGGACACTGCCCATACGACCTATGTGTTTGCGCTTTTGCCCACAGGGCAGTTAGAGCATCTGCATTATGGCTCCAGGCTTCAAATCGAAACGGCAGAGGATGTGGAGTCACTGCGGGAGAAGCATGCATTTCAGCCGGGGAATAGTGTGGTGTATGATCAGCAACATCTGGAATATACTTTAGAGGATATGCGACTGGAAATGTCCGGTCTGGGAAAAGGGGATATACGAGAACCCTTCGTGGAACTGGTGAGAGCAGACGGCAGCATGACCTGCGATTTCGTATACGAGAAAAGTGAGATTCGTGAGAAAAAAGCAGTCTTAAATGGGCTGCCTTCCGCCTACGGAGCGACAGGCGGTGAGCTGGTAATTGTTTTACGAGACAGAAATTTCGGAGAGATTTTGGAATTACACTACAGCGTGTACGAGGAAACCGACGTGATTACCCGGTATACGATTTTGAAAAATACCACGGCAGACAGTTTGCAGTTAAAACGTTTGATGAGTGCGCAGCTTGACTTTGACAGAGATGATCTGGTGGTTCACTCTTTCGGAGGAAGCTGGGCAAGAGAGATGAATCATTATAATACGCGTCTGAGTGGTGGAAAGTTCGTGAATGCGTCTTTGACGGGAACCAGTTCCAATCGGGCAAATCCTTTTATTATGTTGGCAACAGAGCAAACCAGTGAAGATGTAGGGGAATGCTATGGAGTAAACTTGATTTATAGTGGCAACCATTATGAGGCTGTTGAGGTGAATGGCTATCATAAAAGCCGCATGGTAACCGGCATCAATCCAACGCAGTTTAGCTATACAGTGGCTGCCGGAGAGGAGTTTACTACGCCGGAGGCAGTGCTAAGTTATAGCCAAACCGGATTTAACGGATTAAGCCAGAATCTGCATCACTTTGTAAAAGAACATATTGTACGGGGAACATGGCAGAAAAAGCCACGCCCGGTGCTTCTTAACAGTTGGGAAGCCATGTATTTTGACATAAGTGAAAGCAAACTTTTAAAATTAGCAAAAGCAGGCAAAGAGGTTGGCGTAGAACTGTTTGTCATGGATGATGGCTGGTTTGGAACAAGAGAAAATGACACCAAAGGCTTGGGCGACTGGACAGAAAACCGTAAAAAATTGCCGGGAGGTATCAAGGGCCTTGCGGATAAAGTTACGGCCCTTGGTATGGATTTTGGTATTTGGGTTGAACCGGAAATGGTGAATGTAGATAGCGATTTGTATCGCGCTCATCCGGAGTGGACGTTAGCAATTCCGGACAAAGAGCACAGCGAAGGACGAAATCAACGGATACTTGATCTGTGCAACCCGGAAGTGCGGGAATATTTGATTATGACCATGACAAAGTTATTTTCTTCGGCGAAGATATCCTATGTGAAGTGGGATATGAACCGTGTTATTTCTGATTGTTTTGCTCCATCAGAGAAGAACCAGGGACAGACGGCCCATGATTACGTGATTGGATTTTATGAGGTAATGGAGGCTCTGACCGCACAGTTTCCGGAGATTTTGTTTGAAGGATGTGCATCCGGTGGAAACCGGTTTGATTTGGGAATGCTTTGCTATTTTCCACAAATTTGGGGAAGCGATAATACAGACGCTGTGTGCCGCGCGCGAATGCAGACATCCTATAGTTATGGGTATCCGATGAATACGGTGGGGGCACATGTGTCCTCGTGCCCGAATCACCAGACGTTGCGTAATACTCCTTTGGCAAGCCGGTTTAATGTGGCTGCCTTTGGCGTGTTGGGCTACGAATGTAACTTGTGCGATGCCAAGAAAGAAGAGTTAGAAGAAATCCGCAAGCAGATTGCGTTTTATAAAGAATGGCGGGACGTGTTACAGTTTGGTGATTTTTATCGGGGAGAAAACGGCAATCTTCACACCGTTACCTGTGTAAGTCCGGATAAAAAGAAGGCCGTGGGAATGATTATGCAGGAACTGGTAGAGCCGAATACCCAGAGTCATTGCTTTTATCCGAAAGGGCTGGCCCCGGAAAAGCGCTATCATTTCTACAATCAGGAGTATCGTTATAATATTAAAGGGTTTGGAGACCTGGTGAATACGGTTGCACCGATTCATATTAAGCAGGATTCTTTCGTGCATAATATGGTGGCAAAATTTGTAACAATGCCGGGAGAAAAAGAGGATTATCGGACGTTTGGTGCGAACCTGATGCAGGGGGTGCGTCTGAAGCAGGCCTTTGGCGGAACCGGATACAACGAGCAGGTGCGGTATTTTCAGGATTTTAGTTCCAGAATGTATTTAATGGAGGAAGTATAGACTATGAGAGAATTGCACGGATACAAGCAGGGCGTGAACCTGGGAGGCTGGTATTCCCAGTGTGATTATTCCGAAGAACGCCTTAATAATTTTATCGAAGAGAAGGATTTTGAAATTATTAAAAGTTGGGGGTTTGACCATGTGCGGCTTCCGGTAGATTATAATATCCTAATCAATCCTGACGGAACCTTTCTTGAGGACGGATTTGTGCGCATTGAAAAGGTAATGCAGTGGTGTGAGAAGTATGAGTTGAATCTTGTGCTGGATCTTCACAAGACCCTGGGATATTCCTTTGATGAGGGAGAAAAAGAAGAGGGATTTTTTACCTCTCCGGCTTATCAGGATTTATTTTATGCCCTGTGGGAAAAAATGGCAAGACGGTTTGCCAAGTACACGGAGCGCGTCATGTTTGAATTGTTGAACGAGGTGACGGATAAAGAATATCTGGATGCCTGGGTGGCAATTTACCGGGAAGGCATCCGACGGATTCGAGAAATCTGTCCGAATGTAAAAATTCTGATTGGAAGCTATTGGTACAATAGTGTACGGACGGTAAAGGATTTAAAGGGACCTTTTGACGAAAATACGGTTCTTAGCTTTCATTGTTACGATCCGCAGGTGTTTACGCACCAAAGAGCCTATTGGCAGAAAGGAATGCCGTCTGATCTTGTTATGGAGTATCCGGCAAGCTATGGGCTTTTGCGGGAAAAACATAGAGAAATTATGGGCGATGAAGAAATGTTTGCGGGATTTGCGGATGACGATCGTATTGATACCGCCTTTTTTGAAAAACTATTCAAGGAAGCAATTGAAACCGCTGAGAAATTCGGCGTTCCGTTGTATTGTGGTGAATATGGCGTCATTGATAAGGCGGATGTTGAGAGTACAAGAAGATGGTATCAAGACATTCATACGGTGTTGAATCGCCATCATATCGGCCACGCACTTTGGAGCTATCGTGAGATGGATTTCGGATTTACGGATCAACGTATGGACAGCATACGGGATGAAATTATTCAAAACGGAAGATAGAAAAGATTGAGCAGGGAGTAACAACACTCCCTGCTCTTTTTATGGGAGGGGGGTCAACCTAAAATTACTTCCACGTCCACCGAAGAGCCTTGAGGTGGAATTGGAGCAATCGGAGAGTCTTTTCCGTTAACAAGCAATTTGGCAACGCCCTTTTCAACATGGTTTGGATTCTTCACGGTTATGCGGTATAAACAATCGCGATATTTTCGCTCTACCGTGAAACCTTTCATATCGTGTGGAATACAAGGGTCTATGAAAAGACCGTCGTAGTCCGGTTTGATTCCTAAAATAGCCTGGGAAAGTGTGGCAAAGGTCCAGGCTGCCGTACCGGTAAGCCAGGAGTTCTTGCCTTCTCCAAAAGATGGAGCATCTTTACCGGCAATCATTTGGCAATATACGTAAGGTTCTGTCCTGTGGATTTCCGAGATTTCTTCTAAGAAAGCAGGGCAGGTTTTTTTGTACAGTTCCATAGCGCGGTCGCCATGTCCCAACATGGTTTCTGCGAAAATAATCCATGGATTATTATGGCAGAAGATACCGGCATTTTCTTTGTAACCCGGTGGATAGGAACTGATTTCACCAAGGTTTACCTGATAACTTGTGTATGGAGGGTTTAAAAGCACGATTCCGTACTTGGTATCCAAGCGTTCTTTTACGGATGAGAGCGCGCGGTTGGCATAACCGTTTTCCACACCAATACCCGCCATAATACACATACCTTGTGGTTCGATGAAGATTTGTCCTTCTTCATTTTCCTGTGACCCCACTTTTTGACCAAAAGCGTCATAGGCACGTAAGAACCAATCGCCATCCCATCCGGAGGCAATGACTGCATCGGTCATGGCATGCACGGCATCAAAAGCTGAATCGGATTCTTCTGTCAATCCCATGTGTTTTAAAATATGGGCATATTCGGTTCCATATTTTACAAACATACCGGCAATAAATACGGATTCCGCAACCGGACCTTCGCTTGGACCGGTAATCTGGAAGGATTCCCCGGGCTGTTTTGAAAAACAGTTTAAGTTCAGGCAGTCGTTCCAGTCGGCACGTCCGATAAGAGGAAGCTTATGAGGACCCAGATTTGCAAGGGTATACTGAAAGCTTCGTCGTAAGTGCTCAAGGAGTGGAGCTGCAAGGGTTGCATCGTTATCGAAATCAACCAGTTCGTTTAAAATATCGAAATCACCGGTTTCCTTAAGGTAAGCGGATACGGCAGCTATAAGCCACAATGGATCATCGTTGAATCCGCCGCCGATGTCAGAATTTCCCTTTTTGGTAAGCGGTTGATACTGATGATAGGCACCGCCGTCGCTTTTTTGCGTAGCTGCGATATCCAAAATACGGGTACGCGCCTTCTGTGGAATCATGTGCACAAAACCAAGTAAATCCTGGCAGGAGTCACGAAATCCCATACCACGACCAATTCCGGACTCAAAGTAGGAGGCGGAACGTGACATGTTAAACGTGACCATGCACTGATAAGCATTCCAGATATTAATCATGCGATTAAGACGGTGGTCAGGTGTCTCAACTTTAAAATTATGTAAAAGCTCATCCCAGAAGGAATGAAGCGCACGTAATCCTTCGTCAAACTGTTCGTCTGTAAGATAGCGATCTGTCAGAGCGTGTGCGTATTTTTTATTTATAACGCCTGGAGCTGTAAATTTCTCTTCGTAAGGTACTTCAACGTAGCCAAGACCGAAAATGAAAGATTGCTCCTCCTTTGGATTCAATGTTACTTCGATTTCGTGGGCACCAATTGGCTGCCAACCATGTGCGACGGAATTCTTACAATGTCCTTCCTGTACGGCAAGCGGCATGGAAGGAGAGCCATATAAGCCGATAAATTCATCACGAATGGTATCGAATCCTTTTATATCCGCATTGGTATAGAATACTGCATAATGATTACGTCGTTCGCGGTATTCCGTCTTATGGTAAAGAAAGCTTCCTTCTACTTCTACTTCACCGGTAGAATAGTTTCGTTGGAAATTCGTAGAGTCATCCACCGCATCCCAAAGGCAGAACTCTACAAAAGAGAAAAGCGTAAGCTTTCTGGGTTTGTTATCATTATTTTGTAAGGTAATTCTGGTAAGGAGAATGTTATCGTTCTTAGGAACGTACATTTCCTGCCTGGAAGTTACGTTATTCTTGGAGCCGGTGATTACGGTGTAACCAAGGCCGTGGCGACATTCGTAGTTGTCAAGAGCAGTTTTAACAGGTTGCCAGCCTGGATTCCATACAAGATCTTCATCTTTGATGTAAAAATGAAAACCATCATTATCAAGGGGTGTATTGTTGTAACGGTAGCGGGTAATACGACGGAGTTTTGCATCTTTATAAAAAGCATAACCGCCGGCTGTATTAGAAAGCAATGTAAAGAAATCGTCGCTACCAAGATAGTTAATCCATGGCAATGGCGTATCGTATCTTTCGATTACATATTCCCGTTTGGTGTCATCAAAATGCCCGAATTGCATGAAAACCCTCCTTTCCGAAAACGTTTTAGTACATTTTAACATAAGCATACCCCAAAAAAGTCCTTTTTGCAAGGCGAAATTTAAAATAAATTATATGCTTGACAAATGTAATTCAGTATGGTAAAACAAAATTAACGAAAACGTTTAAGCAAGTTGCGAAACGTTTGGTAATTTTTAACAATGTATTAGGAGGTGCAGTTTTACATGATGAAAATGAAGAAGTTAATGAGCGGCGTGCTCGCTGCAACTATGGTGCTTTCCGTAGCACTTACAGGATGCGGTAATGAAAAGAGTTCTGCAAAGCAGAATAAGGCAGAAGGTAAAGTATTCCACATTATGGCATGGAACGAAGAGTTCAAGGGATTCTTCGAATCCTATTTTGCAAAGAAACATAGTAACGGGGACTACTATGTTGGGGATGCAAAGGTTGTTTGGACCATTGTTCCAAACGAAAACGGTGCATATCAGGATGCACTTGACAGAGCACTTTTGAATCAGGAAAATGCGAAGGATGATGATAAAGTGGATATGTTCTTAGCAGAAGCAGATTACATTGCTAAATACGTAAAATCTGATGCAACCATGGATATTTCTAAGATTGGTGTAACTGATTTTTCTAATACGTATAAATATACCGTAGAAGCTGCAACCGATGACAACGGTGTTGTAAAAGGAACTTCCTTCCAGTGCTGTCCTGCAGGCGTTATCTATCGTAGATCAATTGCAAAGGATGTGCTTGGAACCGATGATCCGGAAGAAGTACAGAGCAAGATTGATTCCTGGGACAAATTCAATTCCGTTGCAAAAGAGTGTAAGGATAAAGGTTATTACATGACCGCTTCCGATGGAGAAACATATCGTACATTCTCTAACAACAAAGAGGCTGCATGGGTAGATAAGGATAACAACCTTGTAATTGATCCGGCAGTACAGAAATGGATGGATCAGGCTGATATGTTTGCAAAGAATGAGTATACCATCCTCAATGATGTCTGGGGCGAGGAAAAGCAGCAGCAGATGTTAGATAGTGGTAAGACAATGTGCTTCTTTGGACCAGCTTGGTACTATAACTTCTGTATGGGTAACGCAATGGATACCTGTAAAGGTGACTGGGGATTATGTCCTGGACCACAGAGCTATTTCTGGGGTGGTACATGGTTACTTGCAGCTACCGGTACCGATAATGAGAAGGCTGTAGCAAAGACTATGAATGCATTCATTAATGATGAGAAGATTTGCTCCAACATGGTAGAGAAGAATCAGCAGTTCGTTAACAACCAGAAGATTAACGAGAAATTTGCTGCAGATCCGGATTATGGTAACGAATTCCTTGGCGGACAGAATGATACAGCTTTATTCGTAGAGCTTGCTAAGGACATTAAGTTCCAGAATACTTCCAAATATGACCAGCTTTGTAATGAAGGAATCCAGCAGTACTACAGAGAGTACTTGAAGGGTAAAGTTACCAAGGAACAGGCATTAGAGAACTTCCGCAAGTTCATTAAGGAAAAATATCCTAACGTAAATGTAGACAAATAATATGCTTTAACTACGAAAACTGTGGCTGGATATCCTGTCACAGTTTTCGTAATAATAAGACCGAAAAAAGATTAAAAGGGTGAACGATATGAAAAATAATAAACCCAAAGGTAAATCCGTAAGTTACGCTAAGTGGGGATATATCTTCATAATACCATTCTTCCTGGTGTACTTTGTTTTTACTTTTTATCCGCAAATATTAACCATTTATAACAGCTTTTTCGAAAATTATCGAGATGGTCTTACACAGATTGGTCCGAAATTTGTAGGACTGGATAATTACAAAGCGCTTCTAACTCCATCGGACCAGGGAACAATTGATATTGTTAAGTATTTTGGCAATACCATTATCATGTGGATTATGGGAGCCGTTCCGCAGTTTGTGTTTGCGCTTTTGTTAGCGGTATTTTTTACAAATACAAGACTGAATATCAAAGGACAGCGCATTATGAAAACGGTTATTTACATGCCGAATTTAATTATGGCATCGGCTTTTTCCATGCTTTTTTACACGCTGTTCTCTAATGTAGGACCAATCAAACCGTTACTTGTACATATGGGGATTCTGGATAAGACCTTCGATTTCTTCTTCGTGACGATTTCGGTCAGAGGGCTGGTTGCATTGTTGAACTTCCTGATGTGGTTCGGTAACACCACCATTCTTTTGATGGCGGGTATTCAGTCCATTGATGAGAGCCTGTTTGAGTCGGCGAGAATCGATGGTGCATCCAGTACAAGGGTTTTCTTTAATATAACGATGCCACTTCTTAAACCAATTTTTGTATATACCTTTATTACATCAATGATTGGCGGATTACAGATGTTTGATGTCCCGAGTGTCTTGACCAACGCGAAAGGAACGCCGGATAGAACGGTTATGACGGTCATTATGTACCTGAATAATTATCTTGGCGGTTCTAATAACTATGGTATGGCAGGTGCGATTTCCGTTATTCTGTTTATCGTGACAGCGATTCTTAGTGTTATAGTGTTTAAGACCATTGACAGGGATAAGGATTAAGGAGGTGCGGCATGGATAAGAAAAATAAAAGAGCAAGCATGCAGCTTGCGGCAGTGCGAGCATTGGTATATACCATTATTATATTCCTTTGCTTCTTGTGCCTGTTCTTTTTTGTGATGCTTTTTGTAAATGCATCAAGAACCAACAATCAGTTGCAAAGAGGGTTTACGTTGATTCCGGGTGGGCACTTTTTCTATAATATGAAGAATGCCTTTACGGACAGTTCCATACAGATTCCGCAGGGTATGATTAACAGCTTTATCGTTGCAGCGGGAGCAGCTGTTTTTACCACCTACTTCTCTGCATTGACCGCATACGGAATTTATGTCTATGATTTTAAATTAAAAAAATTGGCATATACCTTTATCATTGCTGTTATGATGATTCCGAGTCAGGTATCTGCAGTCGGCTTTGTGCAGTTGGCTTATAAATACGGATTGAACAATAAACTTTGGCTACTCATTGTTCCGTCGATTGCTGCACCGGCAGTATTTTTCTATATGTATCAGTATTTAAAGGCGACATTGCCTCTTGATATTGTGGAGGCCTCTAGAATAGATGGCTCCAGCGAATTTGCGACATTTAACAGAATAGTGTTACCGATTATGAAGCCTGCCATGGCTGTGCAGATGATTTTTTCTTTCGTGGCAGCGTGGAACAATTACTTTTTACCGGCATTATTGTTGACAAGACCGGAAAAGAAGACGGTTCCAATCATGATTGCACAGCTTCGAAGTGCAGACTATTCGAAGTTTGATATGGGAAAAGTATACATGTTTATTTTACTGGCGATTTTACCGGTAATTGTGGTATACGTTTTCTTGTCAAAGTCCATTATTAAGGGCGTTACCAGCGGTAGTGTGAAAGGATAGGTGAAAAAATGGCTGAAGTTCGTTTGAAGGATGTAATGAAAATATATCCTCCGGTTGATAAAGATAAACATAATACAAAGCATTTGGAGGTTACGGAAAAGGGTGTCGTAGCCGTCCAGCAGTTTAATATTGACATTCAGGATAAGGAATTTATCGTTTTGGTAGGTCCTTCCGGATGTGGTAAAACCACAACCTTGCGAATGATTGCGGGGCTGGAAGAAATTTCAGAAGGAGAGTTATACATTGACGGTGAGCTGATGAATGCAGTGGCACCGAAGGACAGAGATATTGCTATGGTATTCCAAAGCTATGCCCTGTATCCTCATATGTCGGTGTTTGACAATATGGCATATTCCTTAAAAATAAAGCATGTGCCAAAGGATGAAATTAGAAGAAGGGTAGAAGAGGCGGCTGAGATTTTGGATATTACCAAGTATCTGGATAGAAAGCCAAAAGCACTTTCCGGCGGACAAAGACAACGTGTGGCGATTGGGCGTGCCATAGTTCGTAATCCGAAAGTTTTGCTTATGGATGAGCCGTTGTCCAATTTGGATGCAAAGCTTCGTAACCAGATGAGAGCTGAGCTTTTGAAATTACAAAATAGAATTCAGACCACCATTGTATATGTTACCCATGATCAGGTGGAGGCTATGACATTGGGCGATCGAATTGTGGTTATGAAAGATGCCTTTGTTCAGCAGATTGGAACACCGCAGGAAGTGTTTAATCACCCGGCCAATACCTTTGTAGCCGGATTTATCGGAACACCACAGATGAATTTTTTTGATGGTGAACTTATTCGCAATGGAAATGATTATAGTGTTCAATATAAGGATTATGTGGTAAGATTAAGCGAGAGTAAGGCTAAGAGACTTGCAGAGAACCATGTGGAGTCGCAGAGTATAACGTTTGGCGTGCGTCCGGATCAGATGTGCGTAGGAGATGAAGGCTTGGATGCAGTGGTTGAAGTATCTGAGATGATGGGTACTTCCAGTCATTTGCATGCAAAGCTTGACGGAAAGGATGTTATTGTTATTGTACCGACCAACGGAGATGATGCATCTGAAATGAAAAACATCAAGCTTTCATTTAGTGGTAAAATGGTTCATGTATTTTCCAAGGAGGATGGCCGAAACCTGGAAATTAGTAAGTAGAATTGCTAGGGAGGCAATATGGTATCGATTAAAGAAGTAGCAAAGACATGTGGCGTTTCGCCGGCTACCGTATCAAAAGCGTTAAATGATCGCGATGATGTAAGTAAAGCAACAAAAGATAGTATTAAGAAAGTTGCGGCGGAATTGGGATATTTTGCTAATCCGTCCGCCAGAGCTTTAAAAACCAATCGCACCTATAAAATTGGATTGCTGTATGCGGGTGCAGCTCCCGGATTGACCCATGAATACTTCTCGATTATTTTGGAGAATTTCAAGTCTGCGGTAGAAGAGAAGGGCTATGATATTACTTTCGTAAACCGTGGAATCGAGGGGCAGGGCGGAACCTATTTGGAGCATTGCCAATACCGGCGATTTGATGGTGTTGCGGTGATTACCGCGGATTATAATGATCCGGAGGTGATTCGACTTTGCAATGCGAATCTTCCGGTGGTAACGATTGATTATGTGTTTGAAAATTGTCCACCCATCGTTGCGGATAACACTATGGGAATGCGTATCCTTACAGAATATGCCATTGAGAAAGGGCATAAGGATATTGTATTTATTCATGGTAATGATACAGAGGTTACAAGAAGCCGTATTATGGGATTTACCATGGCTATGAAAGAGCATGGTCTGACGGTGGATGATAATAATCTTATAGAAGGTTCCTATCATGATGCGGACCGTTGCTATGAGATTACGAAGCAGATTTTAAAAAGAAAAAAGCGTCCGACGTTGATTATTTTTCCGGATGACTACTCATACCTCGGAGGATATCGAGCGATTCATGCGGCAAAGTTGAGTATTCCGGGCGATATCAGTGTAATTGGTTACGATAATATTGCCATGTCTTCTGTGTTTGGATTGACAACATTTGACCAGGATGCGGCGTCTATTGGAAGACTGGCGGTTGAGAAGTTGCTTCATATCATTGAGAACCCGGATAGCTACAAGGAACATTGTGTTGTCATGGGAAAAATGGTTGAGCGAGACACGGTGAGAGATATTACTTAGTAATAAAGCAACATAAGGTTCGAGGGCGCGGAAAGCGCCCTCTTTTTGTATAACGACGAGCCTAAGTCCCACCTGCAAGCTCGCTTGCGAGGGGGGGCTTAGGCGACTGTAGAACACCGAAAGGCTTTGCCTTGAGGTGTGAAATAGAGTTGAAATCGAGTAGGAGTCAGCCTACTCGATTGTTTGCGCGCCGGGAGGCTTGCTCTCAAGGGGCGGTGTTCGGCCAATAAGGGAAAAAAAGTAATTTGGCCGAGGGTCAATGCAGTAGGAGGCGGTCAAAGACGCGCAAGGCGTTAAATAGGCCGAACTTTGGCGTAAAAGCGCGTCCTCAAAATTTTAAGGTAACAACTGTTTAATTTGAAAATGAATTTGCTCCATATCTAAAGGATTTGCAGCTGTTTCCGATGTCATAATTAAATCAATCTGTGGATAGAAACCATTCTGCGTATAGAGTCGCAACTTGCGGTGAAACATATCACAATAATCAGCGTTATCCATCATTCCGTTATGTTCCCAATACTGAAACCGGCGTAGGCGTAGGTTATATACTTTGAAATCCGGGTAAATAGCAGTTCCGTCAGGAAAACAAAGTTGTTCCTCATAGTGATAAGGAATATGATATTGAAAAAGCATCTCATCAATCATTAGCTCAGACTTCGAACGCACTATATTTCCGGAGCGAGACCTAAGGCGCAGGCCTTCCGGATTCGGTGAATGATGATCAAACTCTCCATAAAACCAATCGCTAATTTCCTTAGGGTAAGGCGAAAAATCCGGATTTAATAAGTGAAGTTTTTGCAAAAGAGGTGCCTCGGATGAAGGCACAGGACAGTGTTTAAGAAAACTGGAAAGAGCAGCAGATTCTTTACGAAAAAGAGAAAGTCGATGTTCCAAAAAACACTTTCGAGCTAAGGATTTTGCCTGTTCTATCTGCGCCTTGGGAAGATATTTGCGTTTCCCGTTGATAACAGAATAGACTTTGAACCATTTGCGATCCTTATGAATTTGAATGTGCCCGGGTGGAAAAGAAGAAAGTTCTGTCTCAAGCTCTTTAATTTGTCGGTGAAGGTAATTAAGACGTACCTCGGCGTCATAAAAAAAAGAATTGTTCATACACATTCCTCCTATAGTAAAAATCAAATATCATGTGAAAAATCGGGGAAATTCCCGAGAATAAAAGAATGAACGTTGATAGTATACGAAAAGCATATCAAAAAGTCAAGAGAAATGAGCATTAAAATTAGCGCCTTGCTTACGTAGTTGTTAAAAACTTTGTAAAATGAACAGAAAGAGACTAGAATTTTTCTACGGGGGTACCAAATAGCTTTCGGATGAAATCAAAGGCGGAAAGAGAAGAGGCTCGGCCTATAAGAAGAAAAAAATGAATTTGGCCGAGTTCGTCGAAAAAACCATCGGCCAAATTGTCTAAAAGGTCAAAATAGGCCGAGAGCCCTGGGAGAAGCAAGGTGAAAAGAGAAGGAGCTCGGCCTATAAGAAGAAAAAAATGAATTTGGCCGAGTTCGTCGTAAAACCCTTCGGCCAAATCGTCTAAAAGGTCAAAATAGGCCGAGAGCCCCGGGAGAAGCAAGGTGAAAAGAGAAGGAGCTCGGCCTATAAGAAGAAAAAAATGAATTTGGCCGAGAGCACAGGAAAATCTCTCGGTCAAAAGGAGATAAAGGCGAAATAGGCCGAGAGCTCCAGAAGAAGCATGTCGGAAAGACGGCGCATTTCTTAACTTCATACTTGCGTAATGCAGATAACTTGCCTATACTAGAGGTATAAGAAAAAACTAGGAGGAGTTAGTGATGGAAGAATTGAAAATTGCGAATGACATTCGTTTTATAGGGGTAAATGATTACGATTTGGATCAATTTGAAGGACAGTATCCGGTGGAACATGGGGTTTCCTACAACTCCTATGTAATTCTGGATGAAAAAGTTGCGGTCATGGATACTGCAGATAAAAGGGTAAGTAAGCAGTGGATGGAAAATTTGAAAAAGGCGCTGGGGGACAGAAAACCGGATTATTTGGTAATTTCCCATATGGAACCGGATCATGCGGCGAATATTGGTGCATTTGCTGAAGAATATCCGGAGGCGAAACTGGTGGGAAATGCCAAGACATTTGGTATGTTAAAACAGTTTTTTGGAACGGACTATGCTGAACGTCAGCAGGTTGTAGCAGATGCGGATACGCTGTGTCTGGGATCCCATACCTTGCATTTTATATTGGCACCGATGGTTCACTGGCCGGAGGTTATGCTAAGCTATGAAAGCAGTGAAGGGATACTATTTTCAGCAGATGCGTTCGGCAAATTCGGCACGTTGGATGTAAAGGAAAAATGGTCCATTGAAGCAAGAAGATATTACTATAATATCGTGGGAAAATATGGGGTACAGGTATCCGCGCTTTTGAAAAAAGCAGAAGCATTGGATATTAAAATGATTTGCCCTCTACACGGACCGATTTTAAAAGACAATATCGATTACTATGTACGCAAATATAAAATCTGGGCAAGCTACGATGCAGATAAAGAAGGCGTATTAATAGCGTATGCGTCTGTTTATGGAAATACAAAGGAAGCAGCATTAAAGCTTGCAGAGTATGTGCGCGCCTGTGGAGAAAAGCGCGTGGTGCTTATGGATTTAACAAGGGTAGACGTATCCGTCGCTTTATCAGATGCTTTCCGCTACGACCATATGGTTTTAGCAGGTGTGACCTACGACGGAGGTCTGTTCCCATGTATGGAAACGTTTTTAGAGCACTTGAAGATGAAAAATTACCAGCGTAGAACGATAGGATTTATAGAAAATGGCACCTGGGCACCAATAGCGGCAAAACTTATGCGCACTCGTTTAGAGGAAATGAAGGGGATGGAATTTGTTGAGCCGGTGGTAAGTATACGCTCTCATATGACGGATGAAACGCAGCTACAGTTGAAGGACTTGGCAAAGGCCATAACAACAAGATAAATTTTTTAAACTGTTGAAACTTTTTCTTTTGTATAGGAATCTAATAATCGTTAGAAAAATAAAATGCTAGGAGGCAAACAATGGAAAGAGGAAAATTGATAGGAGTCTATGTGCTTTTGGCTGCGATTCTTATCTCAGTAATTGGTAGTGTAGTAGTAGGGGGTCAGTACTTAGACAAGAAGATGAAGTCCATGGATAAGCAGATGACTAAGATCTTGGAAAAGGACAAGAAGGAGGACACGAAGGAAGATGATGTGGTAATTGCAAGTGAATATACTATCAAATCTACCAAGAACATTTCCGATGCGTACCTTCAGGAAGTAAAGGCTGCAACCACAGAGGCTAAGAAAGACGACAAGACGGACAATAAGAAGGATAATAAGAAAGAAGATGGCAAGGACGCCAAGAAGAAAGAAAAGAAAATCAAATTAACAGACAAAGAACAGAAAACATTGGATATGGCGAAGAAAGTAATCGAAAAAGTGATTAAAGAAGGAATGACAGATTACGAAAAAGAAGTAGCCATTTATGAGTGGATATGTAAGAATGTTTCAACCGGAAACTCTTCATTATTGTCAACAGGTAATAATCCGGAAACAGTATCTACACCGTATGGTGTTTTAAAGGGACACAACGCAGTGTGCGTTGGTTATGCGACCACATTCCGTATGTTTATGCATATGCTCGGAATCGAATGTAAAGTAGTACATAATACGGAGAACTATCATTCCTGGGATGAAGTGAAGTTAGATGGTGATTGGTATTTTGTAGACTGCTATTCTGATTCTGAAAATTGCAATTACGCAAACTTTAACATGAATGACGACTTATGTGCCAGAGGACATGAATGGGATCGTAACTATTTCCCAGCTGCAGTTGGAACAAAATATAACTATGCAGTAATGAATGCCAAACCATGCGATAACATTTTCAAATTACCGAAGAAGATTCGTAAGATTTTTGAAAAGGGAGCAAAGAAACCGGCATCTTACAACTTAGGAAGCAAGATTGATGATAATCAGGAATTGATTTTATCAGAAATGGCAAATAAGATTCAGGAACTTGTTAACAACAATTATCCGGCTGATATCAGTTTTGGGTTGATTGAAACGGATAATAATGATAAAATCTTTTCTGTAACCGTAAATCGTTATAACAATAGTGAAAATGGTGAGAGCCAATTGTCTGAAGAAGATCAGAAGAAGGTTCAGGAAGCATTCGATAAAGCCTTTGGTGATTATGATGGAAAGGGCTTGAATGAGTAATCTTCAGAACAAAAGGTTCGGATTGAGGTAAAATGAAGTATACGAAGAAAGTAACCGCATGGTTGTTAGCCGG
The DNA here is from genome assembly GCA_015057205.1 of Lachnospiraceae bacterium. Classification (GTDB taxonomy): domain Bacteria; phylum Bacillota; class Clostridia; order Lachnospirales; family Lachnospiraceae; genus XBB1006. Next base: position 19,837 of record SVEW01000019.1, read on the forward strand.
ATGTATGTGTTTTGGTATGATGACCGGATGTGGAAAAAAAGAAATCAAAGAAGCGAAAGCAAAAGTTGATATGCAGAAGTTACAGGAGGCCATGTTAACAACCCAGGATGACTTACCGGAGATGACTACCATTAGTAGTAAGGATGATTCCGGTGAAGAACTCTTTGCAACTTTGTCCGATATGGAGTATGATAAGATACAGGATTACTTCTATTCGCATGCAGCCGATGGCAAGGCCAGTGAGGTGGCAGTTGTTTTCATGAAAGATGAAGCGGATGTAGATGAAATGCTTGATGATTTGCGAGAGTTTAAAGATGGCAGAGTAAAGACCTATGAGAACTATTCTCCGGATCAGGTGGAGATTGCTGAACAGGCAGTAGTTTTCGCGAAAGGCAATTATGTTTGCTACATTATGAATGAGAAATTCTCTCACATCAAAGCAACCTTTGAGAAAGCGATGGATGAATCCGAATAATCAAAGGATGTAAAGAAAAATGAACCACGTAGTTTTAGGAATTTTAGCTCATGTAGATGCAGGAAAGACAACTCTTTCCGAAGGATTATTGTACCATGCCGGAGTCGTTAAGACCATGGGACGCGTGGACAAGAAAGATGCATATTTGGATACCGATGAGTTAGAGAAAGAGCGTGGCATTACAATATTTTCTAAACAGGCCGAGCTTTTTATAAAAGACCGGCCTGTTTCTTTATTGGATACACCGGGACATGTGGATTTCGCGCCGGAAGCGGAACGGGTGTTATCGGTGCTGGATTATTGTATTTTTGTCATTAGCGCAACAGACGGGGTGCAGGCTCATACGGAGACCCTTTGGAAGTTGCTTCAGCGTTATCATGTACCAACCTTTCTATTTGTGAATAAGATGGACCAGCCAGATACCAGTAAGGAGGCGATTCTCGCACAGTTGAAGGAGAAGTTGTCTGCCGATTGCGAGGAGTTCGGAACCCGGGATTTTTTAGAAACGGCGGCAGCCGGTGATGAGGCAATCTTAGAAAGCTATTTGGAAACGGATAGTCTGACAAGGGAGCAGGTAACGGCCATGATACGAGCCAGGAAAGTATTTCCGTGCCTATTTGGCTCCGCTCTGCGGGATGAAGGGGTTACGGAGTTGATGGATGCGTTGTATACCTATGCAACGCCGGAGGCTGGTGGTACGGAGTTTGGCGCTAAGGTTTTTAAGATCACCCGTGATACCAACGGAGTGCGCCTGACCCATGCCAAAATCACATCGGGTCAGCTTAAGGTGAAGGACACCATTACCCTGCGAAATCCGGAGACGGATGAAATGGAAGAAGTAAAGGTAAATCAGATTCGTATCTATTCCGGTGAGAAATATAAAGAAGTAACAGAAGTGACGGAGGGAGGGATTGTCAGTTTGCCCTCCCTTGTGGGAACCTATCCGGGACAGGGAATCGGTTGTGAACAGGACAGTGCTGTCAGTGTTTTGACGCCGGTATTGACTTATGCGGTGAAATATCCGCCAAGTATTGACAGTCGGCGAATGCTGGCGAATTTAAAACAGTTAGAAGAGGAAGAACCTCAGTTGCATGTGGTCTGGGACGAGCAGGTGAAAGAAATCCAGATGCAGCTGATGGGCGAGGTACAAATTGAAATTCTTAAACGTCAGATATCCAAGCGGTTTGAAATTCCGGTGGAGTTTGGAACCGGACGAATTGTGTATCGGGAGACCATCAACAGCGTAGAAGAAGGCGTGGGACATTTTGAACCGCTACGTCATTATGCGGAGGTGCATCTACGGCTGGAGCCGGGCGAACCTGGGAGTGGATTGAGTTTTGGAACCGAGTGCTCGGAAGATATTTTGAGTAAAAATTGGCAGCGTTTGATTTTGACCCATTTGGAGGAACGTATTCATCGCGGAGTTTTGGCGGGATTTCCAATTAC
>SVEW01000020.1 GCA_015057205.1 Lachnospiraceae bacterium
ATGGAATGAGCCTGGCGCAGAATATGTATGAAATGGGCGCGGATGTCCTGATTGTTGATAAAGACGAAGACAGACTGGAAGACTGTGCAGAGTTTTCTACAGCTGCCGTTTGTGCGGATTTGGAAAATGAGGATGAAGTAGTGGCTTTAGGGCTTAAAAATATGGACATCGTGGTAGTTGCTATGGGAGGCAATTTGGCAGCAAGCATCATGGCAGTCGCAGTTGCAAAAGAGCAGGGGGTTCCTAAGATTGTTGCAAAAAGTGCATCCAACCGCATGTCTTCCATTTTAAAAAAAATCGGTGCAGACAAGGTAATCATTCCGGAAGAGTATAGTGGACAACAATCCGCCAGAATTCTGGCATCCAATGTTTTTCTGGATTACTTTCAGGTAGATAACACGTTATGCATGGTAGAAATGAAACCGTTGTCTAAATGGGTGGGAAAAGACCTGTGTGAATTGAATATCCGAAAACACTATAAGGTTTATGTTGTTGCGGTAAAAGAGGGGGAACACTGGGAAATTATCGATCCGAATCGTGTTATGAAAGAAGAGGATGAATTACTGATTGTTTCAGATAAGGATGCGTTGCATCGGATTAACAGAGTATAACAGATAGGGAGAGTAGCGGTTGCTGCTCTCCCTTTGGCGTTACCATTTCTTTACAAATTTCAATAGTTTCTTATATACCTTCCGATATGCAGAAGGTGTCCAATGTATACCGTCTGCGCCGGCGTAGCCTGCTGCTAAAGAGCCTGAAGAATCACGCAAGTAGGACGGCGTAGGGAAGTAGTGAATATCCCCCTTTTCTTTGGTAAGACCTTTTACCAGCTTGTTAAAGCGATTTACGGTAGCGTTGCTTACATTGCTTGCATTGCGGGTAGGGCCAATGCCCATAAGTACAATCTCTATATTCGGATTTGCAGATACTAAACGGCGAACCATGCGTTTATAAGGGCGCATACTGTTGCGAAGGGTGCGGGTAGAACCGTTACCGACGCAGTCGTTGGTGCCAACCATAATGTAAACCCGGTCCGGATGATAGTTGATACAAGTTCCCAGATCTCTGCTCGCTACGGTGGAAACCCGGCGGCTAACGGTTGCATAGGATTTCTCGTTATGTCTTAGAATGTTGTATACATCAAAACCGCTGGCAACAGAATCTCCGAGGAGGGCGATTCTGTTCGCTTTTTGACGCGTTTTTACAGAAACGGCCTTTGACCAGGGACCGTTGGAGTGCGAAATGGCACGAACCTTATAATAATAAGTTTTCAATGCTTTGGCTGACTTATCTTTTGCAGCCGTTCCGGTGATTTTTTTCAGTTTCTTATACCCACTTGTTTTTTGTGTGGAACGATATACTTCATAGCTGGTAGCGTTTGCCACTTTTTTCCAATGTATAATGTTAGTGCCATTTTCATAGGCAAGCACCCCGGTAATGGTTACCCTTGGTAGGGAGCCTTGTGATTTGTTTGCCTGAGTATCGGCTGGGGGGATTATACAACTGACGAAAAGTGTGCAAAGGCACAGTGTGATGAAACGTATCATATTTTTATTTTTCATTCCTCAAATTACTCCTTTTCTATACTATATATTTGATATTTGCGAAACTGCTCTGCGGCGTATGCCGCATGAGCAATTTGCATAATAAATCGTCTCTGCAAGTGAACTTGCGAGAACGATTTTTATGCAAATTCAACATGCCACGTTCGTGGCATAAGGGTTTCGCAATTACCTATATACTATATATTATAGCATCCCTCACTCTAATTTCCAATTCTTTTAAAATCGGTGGCTCATTCTACTGTTCAGAATAAAATAATCATGCTATGATAGAATATGAAAGTTGTTAATTATATATAAGGAGTATTTATAGCATATGAGTATTGTTGTATTAGGTGCAGTATTTATTGATATTAAAGGGCATTCCATTTCCAGCTATATTCCGGCAGGTAGAAATGTAGGTACGGTTGAAGAGGTTCATGGTGGCGTCAGCAGAAATGTTGTTGAGGACATCGCAAATGTTGAACTTAGACCCAAATTCGTCAGTCTTGTAGATGAGAGTGCTATCGGCGCAGGCGTATTAGACAAGCTTACCAAGCATAAAGTGGATACAAGATTTGTAAGAAAAACGGCTGATGGCATGGGAAAGTGGCTTGCTGTTTTTGATAATCATGGAGATGTTGTGGCATCTATTTCTAAGAGACCTGATCTTTCTGCTATCAATGATATTCTTGATGAAGAGGGCGATGAGATTTTTCACGATGCAGACAGTATTGCCCTTGAGATGGATATGGAAAAAGAGACTATCAAGCGTGTATTTAAATATGCGGAAAAGTATAACCTTAAGGTTTACGCTGCAGTTTCTAATATGAGTATTGCCGTTGAACGTAGAGATTTTCTTAAGAATGTTGAATGTTTTGTATGTAATCAGCAGGAAGCAGGCATTCTTTTCATGGACGATTATTCTGAGAAAACACCTGAAAACATGCAGGAAATTTTATCTAAGAAGCTTCAGGGCGCACAGATTAAAAAGATGATTGTTACTATGGGCGGTGTAGGAGCTGTGTATGCGGATATCGATGGCAATACAGGTTTTGTTCCGGCCAGAAAGGTAGATGTAAAGGATACTACCGGTGCAGGAGATTCATTTTTTGCAGGAGTTACAATTGGTCTTACCTATGGAAAGTCACTTGAGGAGTCCTGTGAAATTGGTTCAAAATTAGCAGCATCGGTTATTGTTACCTCAGATAATGTTTGCCCTAGATTTTTGCCTAGTGAATTTGGTATTGATGTACCTGAGAATGAATAGAATGTTTACAAACACCCCTACCATATTTGTGGCAGGGGTGTTCCACAATTAGCTAAATTGACTTTTTGCTTTTGACCGGAAGGTATTCTTCCATTCCATGTTTTTTCAACATCCGGAATACTACACGGCGGATTAAATCGTAAATAATGGCAAATACCGGAACACCCACCAGGATGCCCACAATTCCAAAGAAACCACCAAATGCGGTGATGGAAAACAGAATCCAAAAGCCGGATAACCCTACACTTTCTGAAAGAAGCATGGGGCCTAATACATTTCCATCAAATAACATCAAAAACACCATAAAGATAATAAAGATGAGACTGCAAAAAGGGGAATCCATCAGAACAATGAGAGCCGATGGAATGCCACCGATGTAAGGACCGAAGAATGGGATGATGTTGGTAACACCTACAATAACTGCGATTAATATCGCATTGTGCATTCCCATGGTAAATTGCAGGATGAGACAGAAGATGTAGCAAATAATACCGACTACAACGCTGTCCAGTATTTTTCCTGCAAAAAATCCTACAAAGGTTTTGTCAATAAAGGCAAATTCCTTTAATACTTTTTCAGCGAAATCTTTTTTGAAAATGGCATATACAATCATTTTCCCTTGTCGTGCAAAGGTTTCTTTGCTCAAAAGAATATAGATACATACAATGAGTCCGATGAAAAGGTTGTAAAATACCATAAGTATAGAACCAAATGCTCCGGCAACGCCACCCACGGCGCCGGAAAGATTTGGTAAAATGGTATTGCGAATCCAATCGGGGCCTTTTATTTTTATGGTATGTAGCAACTGATCAACATAACGGACTACAACTGGATTATCCTGTGCATATTTGGAAACGGTTTTCTCGGCTTGTGTTAATACGCCGGGAATTCCCTGGGCAATGGCAACGAGGCTTTCCACAAGGGCAGGGATGATCATTACCATTAACAAGTATATAACCAAGAAACTAATCAGCAGTACACTGATTACAGAAAGCCCTTTTGCCAGCCCTTGTCTTTTGGTGGGAAGAAATTTTTCTAATTTTCCTTCTATCCAATTGCAAGGCGTTTTTAGCAGGTAGGCAATCACGCCACCGTATACAAAGGGTTTTAAAATAGAGATAATCTTAGAAAATCCACTGTTGAGACCATCGTATCGTAATATTAAGAAGAAGAATACAATCGACAGGGATAATCCGATAAATAGCGGCATGGCTGCGCGAAATGAGTCTTTGAGGTCTTTTTTCATGTGACTTGTTCCTTTCGTTGTTGATGATATTATCATACACTATTCTAAGGATTTTGTCTTGTGTTTGGTAGCGAGTAAAAAAAGTATACATAATTGAAACTATTTATGGACAAAAAACATCAAATATTGGAAATTAAAAAAGTGAAGGAGTGTTTTTATAATGAGGAAAATTTGGAAACAAGTATTAGCAGGAGTCGCAGTGTTTGCGATAGTTTGTACTCTTTGCCCTGGATTTCGTGCTTCGCAGGTTGAAGCGGCATCTACACGCAGCAAGATGTGTAAGCTGACAAAAGAATTTGTTAATTTCGCAGGTTTAGAGTGTTCGAATGACAAGTGGTTGGGAAAGGAGAAAAAGTACGTCTTTTCTTCTAAAGCGACACGTAGGGCCATTGCTACATATGCCGTATATGATGGAACACATCATGATATGAGTTATTATTCCAAGAAAATGTTCGGAAAGGGTGTTGGAACGGATAAAGAAATAACCATGGGTGATTGGGGAAATGCAGGACCGGTGATTAAGGTAAATAAGTACACAAGATTGAAAAATGGAAGAACTTGTGTCAACTTTACTTTAAGATGGACGAATGAAGAAGAGAAGACGACAAAGACATTGGCAACAGGAAAGCTGTATTTGAAGAAGAAAAGTGGCGCTTATTATGGATATGTGGCAACGAAAATGGTTCTTGCAAGAACCAATGAAGAATTTCGTTAAACATATGGGAAGCGTTGGGATAAAGGCGTCTTGGTATTAAGGCATACCGGGATGCTTTTTTCATGTAAAAGCCTTTATTAGACCATTCGCAAGAGTGCTGTTTTTTCGGGAGGGAAAATCATTTAAGTGTAAAAACGACCGGAATCCGTGTTCGTCGGTTTTGTTTTGGTATATATGATAGAGTTGGAAGAGAAGAAAGGCATGAAGTAATGAAAGAAATCAGAGCAAGAGTTATTTTACAGGAAAAAGGGTTGTATACGTTAAGTTATGAAGGGCAGGAGAAGAAAGCGGCAGTATCCGGAAAGTTCCGGTATGAAACCACCACCGTGTCAGATTACCCTACGGTGGGGGATTATGTTGTGGTCGCCTGGCCGGAGGATGAAAGCAATGCTGTCATTAGCGGTGTTTTTCCACGGAAAAGCATGTTCTTGAGGAAGGCAGCAGGGGGAAGCCATCAGGAACAGGTGGTGGCTGCAAATGTGGATACGGTATTTTTGTGCATGTCCTTAAACAAGAATTTTAACGTAAGAAGATTAGAGCGGTATCTTGCCATCTCCTGGAACAGTGGCGCTATCCCCGTAGTGGTGCTTACGAAGGCAGATTTATGTGAGGATATTTTGAGTAAGGTCACAGAAGTTGAAGCTGTGGCACCGGGAGTGGATATCCTTACCACCTCCTCCCTGAAAGGAGAGTTTGAGAAAGTAAAAGAGTATCTTACACCGGGCAAAACGGTAGCCTTTATGGGTTCTTCCGGTGTGGGAAAATCCACGTTGATTAATAAAATTTTAGGAGTAGATAGTCTACGCACCTCTGATGTCAGAGCAGATGATGACAGAGGAAGACATACCACCACCCACCGGGAGTTGGTAGAACTTGCAAATGGCGCTTTTGTCATTGACACGCCGGGAATGCGAGAACTTGGCATGTGGGACAGTGATGAGGGAATCAGTGAAGCCTTTGGGGAGATTGAGGAATTGGCTTTGCAGTGTAAGTTTTCCGACTGCAGCCACAACACCGAGCCGGGATGTGCTATTAAGGCAGCACTAAAAGACGGTACGTTATCGGAGGAACGCTTTCAGGCATATCGGAAATTGAAAACGGAGAATGCCTATGCCGCCGGGGATAGTGCCTATTTGCAGGCAAAGAAAGAGAAGTTTAAGAAGATTGCGATGGCGAATAAAAAAACGAGCAAAAAATAAGGATAATTATTGTTTTTTCGGGAATAACAGTATATAATGACTGTAACAGTACCCAACACGCCTCTCAACGATGCGGACCACGTTGGGTCTTTTAATTTTAGGGAGAAAAATACATGGGTGAACTGAAGAAACATCAACCGCCGATTTCGATTGATGAGCAACTATTATGAAGGCGTAACGTTTAAGCAGATAATAGAAAGGGAAGTTATGAACAAGGAAGAACTACATAAAAAGTATACAGAGATTTGCAAAAAATACGGTGTAACTGTCAACATAGAGTTTGTTGCCGGGGAGGAAGAAGCACAGGCGATTGTGGGCAATACCATCAGGCTGAATACGGATAAAATTTCGGAGGCTGATTTGGAAGAGTTTATAGCCTATAATGTTAGAAAAATACTGCTTCCGAACCTGGTATTATCCACCGAACGCCTAACTATAAGAAGATTTCAGCCTTCGGATGCAAAGGATTGTTTTGCATTTTTGAGCGATAAGGAGACTTGCTATTCGGATGGCGGGTACGAGCCTTTTTACGAAATGAATGAGGACTATCATGCTTTGATGGATAAATTTGCCGAGCAGGAAATGCGGAAGATGGTGGTGCTAAAGGAAACGGGTAAAGTCGTCGGTACCATTCATCTGATGGAGGTAGAAGACCGAGCAGTTGAGGCTCTTGAAATTGGTTATGTGATTGCACCGGAATATCAGAGAAAGGGCTATGCCTATGAAGCGGTATCGGCTGTCCTTAATTGTCTGTTGCAAGAATTGCATTTGGATATGGTGATTGGTGGAGCGGTTGAGAGTAACCGGGCATCCATAAGATTGTTGGAGAAGTTGGGATTTCAGTTCGAAGGACGAAAGACCAAAGCATTTTATCATCCGGAGCTCGGGGTAGTGGATTTGCAGTATTATGTGCTAGGCTACAATAGAGAAAGAGAATGAAATGGTGGAAGATGAAAGAGGAGGAAAACTCATGGAGAAGGCAATTGTAACCAGAGATTTAACCAAGCGATACGGCAAAGCCAGAGGCATTACCAACTTAAATCTGTCCGTGGAAAAAGGGGAATGCTTCGGCTTTATCGGACCCAACGGAGCGGGGAAATCCACCACCATTCGTACTTTACTGGGGTTAATTAAGAAAACCTCCGGAGAGGCGAAGGTGTTTGGCTGGGACATTGAAAAAGAAAAGACTGCTATTTTGCAGGAGGTAGGATACCTACCGGCGGAGGCAGTTTTTTATTCCGGTATGAAGGTGAAGGATGTAATCAAATTGTCTGCAGACCTTAGAAAGAAAGATTGTAGCCCAGAGGCAGCGGTCCTCTGTGAGCGGTTGCAGTTGGATGTGACAAGAAAGGTGGAGGAACTTTCTTTTGGAAACCGAAAGAAGGTCGCCATTGTGTGTGCCTTGCAAAGCAATCCCTCCTTGTTGATTTTAGATGAGCCCACCGGTGGTTTGGATCCTTTGATGCAAAAGGAATTTTTCGATATTGTGGGAGAACGAAATAAGAAGGGGACAACTGTCTTTTTGTCAAGCCATATTTTATCGGAAGTGCAACAAAACTGCGGACGGGCAGCCATTATCCGGGAAGGCGAAGTGATTGCCTGCGATAGTGTAGAGGCGTTAGCGAAAACCAATGCCAAACGCATCTCGCTTTGCGGAAGTGTGGATTTGACGGGACTTTCCGGAATCAAAGATTTGCGTACCATGGGACAAAACATGAGCTTTTTGTATAACGGAGAAATGAATGGCCTGTTAAAACGATTGGCAGAAGGGAATGTGCAGGATTTGGGTATTGCAGAACCGAATCTGGAGGAAATCTTTATGCACTACTATGAAAAAGGAGGCGAGGCATAATGACGGTTACGAAGCATGAACTAAAAAGAGGTAAAATGTCCTTTTTTATATGGACCGGTGCCATTGCCTTTATGTTAGCGGTTTGCGTGTTCCTCTTTCCGGAAATGAAGGGAGAGATGGAAGAAATCAGCGATACCTTTTCTTCCATGGGCTCCTTTACGGAAGCCTTCGGAATGGATAAGTTAAGCTTTGGAACGCTTCTGGGATACTATGCCATAGAGTGCGGCAATGTATTGGGCTTAGGAGGCGCCATGTTCGCAGCATTGACGGCGGCAGGTATGTTGTGTAAAGAGGAAAGAGAAAAGACAGCTGAATTTTTGTTAACCCATCCGTTAAGTCGCGGGCGCATTGTTACAGAAAAACTGTGTGGATTGCTGCTTCAGATTGTGGCATTGAATCTGATTGTTTGCGTAATAACCATCGGATCAATGACAGCCATCGGGGAAGAGATTCCGTGGAAGGAAATGAGTTTACTGCACTCGGCATTCTTTTTATTGCAGGTGGAGATGGCCGGAATCTGTTTTGGAATTTCCGCATTTTTGCGAAAAGGCAGTATCGGAATCGGTCTTGGTATGGCGGGAATTCTATATCTTACCAACATCATTGCCAATATTACAGAGTCAGTGGAGTTTTTGAAAAATATTACGCCTTTCGGATATTGTGATGGTGCAACCATTATTGCGGATGGAAAACTGGATGGCGGTAAAATTGCCATTGGAATGGTATTTTGCATCATTGGCATAGGGGCAGCCTACATAAAATACATACAAAAAGATATTCAATAATTGGTTGACAATGAAAGGAACCTTGTGCTATTATCAAATTGTTTTAAAGAAAGGGACGCATTATGCGTATGGTGAGGAGCATTGATTAATAGATAAGACTATTTAAGACAACATGAACCGTAAATAACCTGTTAGACAGGTTTGTTTGTGTACGCTTAAATGGAATTATCGCTTAGGATATGCTCTTTTTGTATGCTTTTTTATAGAGTTTGGAGAGTTTTGGCGAGTCTGTTTTACGTACGCAATGCAGGCTCGTTTTGTTATACGACAAAATGAGCCGGAAGGAGGGATGCTTATGTTACAGATACAGAAACTCACGATTACACAGAAAAAAGATCTTCGAGTGCTATTGAAGGATTTTTCGGTGGTGCTAAATCCAGGGGATAAAGCCGTAATGATTGGGGAAGAGGGAAATGGCAAGTCTACGCTTTTGAAATGGATTTATAAACCGGAATTGGTGGAGGGATATACAGAATGCGCGGGAGAAAGACTGACCGGAAATGAGAAAATGGGCTATCTCCCACAAGAATTGCCGGTGGAAGAAAAGGGGAAAACCGTGTATGAGTACTTCTCGGAGAAAGATGCTTTTTGGGAGCAGACGCCGGGAGAGATGGGGATGCTTTGTAAAGAATTTCGTGTGGAGCGCGAGTTTTTCTATAGCGACCAATTGCTGGAGAGCTTGTCCGGTGGAGAGAAGATTAAGGTGCAGTTGATGCGGCTTTTGATGGAACGCCCGACGGTGCTTTTGTTGGATGAGCCTTCCAACGACCTAGACATGGATACTTTGTTGTGGCTGGAAAATTTCATTCGGGAGTTTCCGGGAATCCTGCTTTATATTTCCCATGATGAGATGTTGATTGAGCGAACTGCCAATATGGTAATTCACTTGGAACAGCTTCATCGCAAGCAGCAGAGTCATTTTACCGTGGCGAAGATGTCTTATGAACAATACGTTGCCCAAAGGCAACATGCTTTTGAAACTCAGCGGCAACAGGCGTTGTCGGATAAGCGGGCAAAGCAATTACGGGACGAAAAATACCGGAAGGTGTATCAGTCGGTGCATTACGCTCTGGAAAATTGCACCAGACAGGCGCCGGCGGTTGCGAAGAATTTGAAGGACAAGATGCATACCGTAAAGGCCATGGAGAAGCGCTTTGTGAAAGAGGACGAGAGGATGACGAAGATGCCGGAGCAGGAGGAGGCGATTTTTTTCAAGCTGGGAGGCGATAGCGCTAGAATGCCTGCGGGCAAAACGGTGGTGGAATATTCTTTGCCGAAGTTGATGACACCGGATAACAGCCGATGTCTTGCCCGGGATATTTTTCTAAGAGTGCGGGGAGCAGAGCGCATCTGCATTATGGGGGCTAACGGTGCCGGAAAAACTACTTTGCTTCGACAAATGGCCATGGCGATGATGGAGCGGCAAGATATTCGGGTGCAGTATATGCCCCAGAATTATGAGGATATGCTGGATATGGAGAAGACACCGGTGGAATTTTTGGATGATACCGGGGACAAAGAAATCCGAACCCGCATCCGCACTTATCTAGGTTCTTTGAAGTACACACCGGATGAAATGGAGCACCCCATGAAGGAATTATCCGGTGGGCAGAAGGCGAAGGTTTTGCTTTTAAAGATGAGTTTGTCGGATGCCAATGTATTGATTTTAGATGAGCCTACCCGGAATTTTTCCCCTTTATCGGGACCGGTCATTCGCCAAATGTTAAAAGAGTTTTCGGGAGCAATCATCAGCATTTCCCACGACCGAAAGTATATTTCGGAAGTGTGCACGAAGGTGTATGAGTTGACGACGGAAGGATTAGAGGAGGTACCGGATGGATATTTGGAAAATGAAAAAACTGGACGCCCACATTCACATTCTGCCTGAGGCAGTTTTGCAAGCAAATTCGGATGCGGAAGATGATTTTTCTTTTGCAAAGATGGCAGAACATAAGAAGTGGATGGATGCGTATCATGTGGAGAAGGCAATCATTATGCCTTTTAACGATCCCTATGTGATGTCTATGGAATTTACGGTAGAGAAGGTACACGAAAATCTAATTCGGATGTGCGAGGGTAATCCGGAACGCTATGTTGCCTTTGCAGATGTGGATGTGTGGAATAAGACTGCTGAAGAGAATTGTGAAGAACTGCGGAAAGTCTTGAAGCACCCCTGCATGAAGGGAATTAAGCTTCATCCCAACAACACGGAAATGAATATTGATGATGCTTATAATGATGGGATATTTGAACTGGCAAGGAAATTAAATGTCCCTATTGCCATTCATTCCTATCCGGCGGGATATCGCAGTAGAAATCAAGAGGATTTTTCTGCACCGAAACGAATTCTTGCTATGCAAAGACGGCACCCGGAAACAACGTTGATTATCAGTCATTGCGGAGGTTTTCAGTGGGAGGATTGTCTGAATCTGAATGCTTATTATGATATATCTGCAATTTTGCCGGATTGGGTGGAGGACTTTGGAATAACGGAAACAGAAAAGATAATGCGCCAATTTGGTCTTGAAAAGCTGTTTTTTGCCACAGATTGGCCTTTTAGCAGAAGTCTAAAGCCGGAGGAAATCTATCCGAGGTATATGGAAATCTTGGGGAAGATGAATTTCACGGAGGTGGAGTTGGCGGGATTGCTTTGCCAGAACCTAGAGGAGGTGCTTGGCACTGTGTGAAAAGGGATACGGGCAAGAAATGTGGGGGAGGTTACATACGAAAAGTAAGAATGAGTAACCAGGTATGTAGGCCAAAATTTTCGCTTTTGAGATTTACATTCGCAAGATAAAAAAGTGCCTTTAGGTATGTAGAAAATATTTCACTAAATGAAAATTGAGGGCGAAAAGTGCTTTGGAGGAACGTTGCGTGAGCAAGAATTACATACTTGCAGTCAAAAAATATGGTTGCGTATGTAAACCATTTTTTTGCGTTACATACTAGAGTGTGGGCACAGGGGTATAGTATGTAAGAGAGAAAATCGAATTTCTTAAATTACATACGAAGAAGCTATTAATCAGCTCGGGTATGTAAAACAGAGGGGGGATATCCCGGATAGGGGGAGCCCCCCGAGAATGAGAAGGAGGATTAAATGATTTATTGGATTAGCGGCCCTTATGGAGTGGGAAAATCCACAGTGGCTAAGTGTTTACAGGAACTATTACCAAAGGCATTCGTGTATGATGCAGACTGGCAGACAATCCATGACCGGATTTTAAAGCGGGGTAAAAAAGAAGATTGCTGGTGCATGCAAAACATTGGGATGTGCCTGGAGTATCAGCAAAAAGAGACTCATGCCATCCATGTAAATGCGTTGAATCGGAGCCCGGAAGAAATCGCAAGAGAAATTGCAGAAAGTTAGTATTGCACTCCTTGCGCTTTTCGCTATAATGAAGATATAGTATGGGGACGGAGGTATTGGGCTATGAGCTTGGAAAAGTCAGATGAGTTAAAAGAACTAATTGCAGCAGCCCGTGGGGTGGAGAAATCCGATTTGGTGTTAAAGAATGCAAGGATTCTCAATATTTTTACGGGGGAGATCGAAGACGGGGATGTGGCTATTTGTAATGGATACATTGCCGGAATCGGTGACTATGAAGGAATAGAAGAACTGGATATGGACGGTAGAATAATCTGTCCGGGTTTGATAGATGGTCATATCCATTTGGAAAGCTCCATGTTATCCCCGGCTGAATTTGCAAAAGCAGTACTACCCCATGGAACGACAGCCGTGGTGACGGACCCGCATGAAATAGCCAATGTGGCAGGGGCAGAAGGATTGTCGTTTATGTTGGAAAGTACGAGAGAACTTCCTTTAGAGATATTTTTCATGCTGCCATCCTGTGTGCCGGCAACGCCGTTAGATGAAGCGGGAGCGGAATTAAATGCAGCTTCTTTAAATAGCTTTTACGCAAACCAACGTGTGCTGGGACTGGCAGAGTTGATGAATTCCTATGGAACGGTGTGCACGGATACAGAAATCATTTCCAAAATTCTTGGGGCACAGGACCATGATCGTATTATAGACGGACACGCGCCGAGCTTGTCCGGAAATGATTTAAACGCATACATAGCGGCAGGGGTTGAGTCTGACCATGAATGCTCCACTGCGGAGGAAGCCATAGAGAAATTAAAGCGTGGACAGTGGATAATGATTCGGGAGGGAACTGCGGCAAGGAATTTAAAATCGCTTTTGCCGTTGTTTGATGACGAATACTGTAACCGTTGTATGTTGGTGACGGATGACAAACATCCCGGAGAATTAATAGAATATGGGCATATAGATTACATCATTCGCGAAGCTATTAAGGCAGGAAAGAAACCAGCCAACGCCATTAAGATGGCAAGTTTTAATGCGGCAACCTACTTTGGATTGAAGAAAAGAGGCGCGATAGCGCCGGGATACCGTGCGGACTTGGTGGTAGTGAAGGATTTGGAGAATTTTGAGATAGAAAAAGTATTCAAAAAAGGTGTGTTGGCGGTAGATAAGGGTGAGATTTGTGTGGAAGTTCCAACCTTTGAGAAAAAGGAATCCCGCTATCCGCGGGTTTACCACAGCTTCCATTGTCAGGAGTTAAAAGCGGAGGATTTTGCCATAGCAGAAACCGGAAGCAAGATGCGTGTGATAGAGCTGTTGCCGGAAGAACTATTGACAAAAGAAATCATTGTACCCACCAGCGGAGCCGGAAGTTTGAACGATGTAACAAAAATAGCGGTAATCGAACGACATAAAAATACGGGACATGTAGGCGTTGGTTTTGTGACAGGGTATAGCATTCGCAATGGAGCCATTGCTTCTAGCGTGGCCCATGATTCCCACAACCTGATTGTGGCAGGAACCAATGACGCGGATATGGCGGTGGCGGCCAATGCAGTGCGAGAAAATGAAGGTGGTTTGGCAATCGCCGTGGACGGAAAGGTGCTTTCTACCCTAGCACTTCCCATTGGTGGTTTGATGTGCAACCGGAAAGCATCCTATGTGGAGGAGAAGTTGGAAGAGATGAAAGCCCAAGCAAGACTTTTGGGTGTACCGGAGGGAATCGATCCGTTCATGACGCTGGCCTTTGTGGCGTTGCCGGTGATACCGAAACTTCGTGTTTCTACAAAAGGTGTTGTGGATGTGGATACGCAGACCATTGTGCCGGCGGTATTTGATTGAAAGGTTGTATTTCTATTTGTTCAGCGGCATTAGCAGGCGCTGGAGTAACCCCTTGTTTTGTGGTAGTTGGTGTTTCCGACGCAATTCTGGGCCTGTTTGCAATAAAATTTATAGGAGGTTTAAAAGATGAGCAAGAACAAAACTCACAAACACAGCATTTGCCTGATGCTTTTGGTGGCACTGCTCTTGACGGTGTCGACCAGCGCGATGGCAGGTAAAACCCTTGGAAAAACCAAGATTACCGGTAAGACAAGCTGTTGCACCGAAGAATCAATTGGAATCCGTATTACCTGGAAAAAGGTAAGCGGCGCAACGGGATACCAGTATCGCTACAACCTGTTTTGGTCAAAGGATAGCAAGGTGTCTGACTACACCGTGAAAAAAACAAAAAAACGTTATGCAAAAATTACGTTTCAAGATAATGACACTATCAAGTTTCAGGTTCGTCCATATAAGGTAGTGGATGGAAAGAAACAGTACGGAAAGTGGACGACTTGTTTGATGTCAAAAGAAAGAGTGGCAGATGTGCTGAACTAAACGTAAGGGGGCTATCGCACTAAATAATTAGTGCGATAGCCCACCGCTATTTTGTTAGTTGTTCGTATACACGTTGTACATCCTTGGCAAAACGTGGGAAGTTATTATAGCCGGTCACGCCCTGAATCATAAGTTCAAAATCATCCTTACATAATCTTGTAGTGTGGCGCAATGTAACCGAGATTGACTGATAGGAAACAGAGACTAAGAGGTAAGCTTGCGCGGGTGAGTGGTCTTTTGTTATAATTGGAGAATAGGAAACGGAGGGAGAAGGATGCAGGATAATGAAAGTAAAAGAGTGGAAGCTGCGGTACACTATATTGAGACACTTTTTCAAAACAACGCGGATGGACATGATGCGGCACACAGCATGCGGGTGTATCATAATGCGGTTTCGTTGGCAGACAATGAGCCGGAGTGCGACCGTGAAATGGTGATGCTGGCGGCTCTTTTGCACGATGCAGACGATCATAAGCTATTTCAGACGGAGAATAATGCCAATGCAAGGCTGTTTCTGACGGAGCAGGAGGTACCGGCAGAGAAGATAGAGCTTATCTGCGAAATAATCAATGGTGTATCTTTTAGCAAAAATCGTGGCAAACGCCCGGCTACATTGGAAGGACAAATTGTACAGGATGCAGATCGGTTAGATGCCCTGGGCGCCATTGGGATTGCCAGAACCTTTGCGTATGGTGGGAAACACGGGCGCTCGTTGGATGCATCGGTGGAGCATTTCTATGAAAAGTTGTTGCTATTAAAGGATGAAATGAACACGGATGGGGCGAGGAAAATGGCAGAGGAGCGACATGCTTTTTTGGAAGCGTTTTTGGAGGAGTATAAGAAGGAAAGTTAGGAAATCATAATTCTGACACATCAGAAACTGCAAGCTTTACTTACAGCTTGCGACATGGCAGCGGTGGGTGTTTTCGATTACCATGAACATGTAAGATGAATCAGTAAAAAGAGGAGGAGAACAGAAATGAGCAAAATTTTTTCTTACAATCTGAAGCATTTACGCATGGAAAAGAAGCTTACCCAGGAGGAAGTAGCAGAGGTGCTTGGGGTTACAGCACAGTCAGTTTCCCGCTGGGAGAACAGTACGACACTGCCGGATGTGATGCTTTTGCCGGAAATTGCAAAGCTGTACGGTGTTACCGTGGATGACCTTTTCAAGGAAAAAAGCGTAGTGTACGCCAATTATGCACAGCGTCTTTTTAGTATTTATGAAGTGTCTAGAAATCCGGAGGATTTTCTGCGGGCAGAGAAGGAATTTCAGAAGCTGTTTGATGATGGAAAGGGTTCTTCGGAGGACTACCGGGAATACGGAATTTTGCATCAGTATATGATGCATGACTGCATGAAAAAGGGGTTGGCCGCGTTTGATTATGTACTGGATGTGGAAAAAGATGGGGATGCGGATTTGTATTGGCGAACCCACCGGCAGAAATTGCTTTTCCTTTCGCAAATGGGAAGGAAGGATGAGTGTATAGCAGAACAGCGCAAACGTGTGGAAAAATACCCGGAAGTGCCGGAGGAGTGGATTAGCTTAATCGGGGCTTACGATAATGCCGGAGAAATAAAAAGTGCCCATGACTGCTTTTTGAAGGCAAAAGAGAAGTTCCCGAAATCAGCAATTCTTTATGTGTACGGTGGTGATGCGTGCAAGGAACTTGGTGATATTAAATCTGCTTTTGAAAACTGGGAGCGTGCCATAGCCTTAGATCCGGGTTTGTGCGACGCAAAGTATTCCATGGGCTTTTGTTATGAGGAAATGGGTGAGTGGGAGAAGGCGTATGCCATCTGGCAGGAACTTGTGGAGGATTGCAAGCGGGAGGGACTGCATATTGAAATGCAGTATCCGTTAGAATTGGCGGAGAAGTGTGCGAAGCGAATAGGAAA
Organism: Lachnospiraceae bacterium; assembly: GCA_015057205.1. GTDB lineage: Bacteria > Bacillota > Clostridia > Lachnospirales > Lachnospiraceae > XBB1006. The sequence continues at coordinate 16,209 of SVEW01000020.1, forward strand.
ATAGAAGGAGATAGGGTGTTTTATCACGGAGCCATTTTACAAAAAGCACGGGTTTGAGATAATCGGCTTTGACCGGTATGCCTACGCAAATAACGGACCGGAAGAACATAATATGCTAATCTATATGGGAAAGAAGCTGCGGTAAGGTTGAAATTTTTGCATGAAATACGAAGGGGAATCAAGGGAATGCAGGTAAAGGGTGTGCTATAATAGGTGTAGGAGGAAGCGGAATGGATAAGGATTTTTTATTAAAATGCTATGGGGAAGGAAATGGACCGGAAGCGGGACCATGGAATTTATCCTTGCCAAGTAAATATTTGGAATATAAGATAACAGAATTTTTTGAGAATAATTTTGAAATCGGTGAGGGCAGCCGCATCTGTAATATAGGGATTGGTGCGGGTTATTGGGATCGTTATCTGTCTTACAATTTAAATGATGGGCATTTAACCAGTGTGGATATGGATGCACACTGTTGCAGACAGTTGGCGGAATGTCTGGAAAATGAGCAAAATCCGAATCCCATTGAGATCATCCACAAAAATGCTATGGAATTAGATGGCTATGATGGTTATTTTGACATCATTACGCTGATTGGCAGCACCCGCATAGAAAGCGGAGTTTATGATGAATTGCTTTTTAAGGTATTTTCCATGTTAAAACCGGATGGACAGCTTTATTATCAGTCTTTGGACAAACACGAAAAGAAGGAAGATTTTCTGCGCGTTTGTGAGAAGGGCGGAATGCAGCCGGTGGAGTATGTGTGGGATGAAAAATATGGAGTCTATGCACAGTATTGGAAGGCACGAAAGGAGTGAGGTGTTCACATGATCGAATCGGTTTTAAAGGAGCGTATCCGGGAATTGCGGAAAGCGAAGGGGATTACGCAGGAAGCATTGGCAAGAGAGGTTGGCGTATCGGAAACCACCATCAGTAAGTGGGAAAATGGAAATTCCGTTCCGGATATTGAAATGCTTTGCATTTTGTCGGATTACTTCGAGGTTTCCCTGGATGAACTGCTGGATAGAAAAACAGAGTTGAAGCGAAAGGTTTCGGCGTGGAGAAAAGAAAACTCTGAAAAGCGGTCATTTTCCGAGAGGACAGACTTATTGAAGGATATTTCTGAAGCGGACGACTTATTGATTCAGTTGATTTTGCGTCGGTTGGAGCTTACAGATGTGGTGAATATCTTACAGGGAAGTGCTTATTCCGTATGTGACCGGATTTTTTCCAACTTATCGCTGAAAATTGCGGGGTTAGTGATTGATTCCCTCGAAAAAGCGAAACCGGAGGAAACGGAAATCATTCGGGCGGAAAAGAAATTTCTGGAGGCAGCGGAAGAAATCCGCAGGCGGGTAGGAAAATAATACAAGGGCATGTCGTAAGGTTGCGGCATGCCCTGTTTAAGTGGGCTTGTAAAGCGTAGTGTTTTGTGATAATATAAAACTCATCTTTAGCGGATATTCTTCCGCAATGTGCATTGGCACGATTCAATGAATTCTTGCAGGAAGTCCTGCGGCATTCAATAAAGAAACGGAGAAAATATAGGGGAGATGTTGCAGGATAACAGACGCACATAGTATAATGGTGGTAGATAGACTGCGAAATCTTCCATTATTTCTCTGAAAATACAGAGAAAAGGAGATACCAATGGGAGAAAAAGATTTAACAGAAAAGCTATTAATGGACTATAATGATGTCTTCGCGGATATACTGAATGCGTACTTGTTTAACGGCGAGGAATTTATTAATCCGGATAATTTGGAGAATGCCTCCACACATTCCCAATACAAAGCGGCAGAGGGAGAACTTCATGAGCAGGAAAGAGATGTTATAAAATATTATAATCGTGATAAGGTTCGAGTACACCTGGGGATTTTTGGAATTGAAAATCAGAGTTGTATTGATACAAAGATGCCGTTGCGAATGATAGGTTATGATGGGGCAAATTACAGGATGCAGTATGAGGAAGAGAATCCGGTGCCGGTAATTTCGATTGTACTGTATTTTGGGACGAAACAGAAGTGGGAAACTAACTTGAAGTTAAGTGATTGTGTAAATGTGATTCCGGAATTTCAACCCTATTTCAACGATTATAAAGTCCATGTAATCAATGTTGCGTGGGAGACAGAAAAGAATAAACTGCTAAAAGGCGATTTTGCCATTGTTGCAGATTTCTTTGAAAATATGCGAAAAAATCCGGACTATGTTCCGGACAACCCACAGAAGTTTAAGCATGTGGATGCGGTATTAAAACTGTTGTCTGTATTTGCGAGGGATGAACGATATGTTCACATTCCGACGATAGAAGGAGGCGAAATGAGTATGTGTGAGGTGGCAGAAAGACTAGAAAAAATGGGAATTGACAAGGGTGTTGAGCAAGCAACCTTGCAGGCTATTGCAAATATGTTGAAATATGGAGTGCCGGAAGAAAAGTTACTTGAGGACTATACAGAAGAAGAGATTTCAAAGGCTAAGAAGTTATGGGAGCAGAAAAACTAAGTGCAGAAATGTAAAATATCAGGGCATGTCGTAAAGTTGCGGCATGCCCTGTTTTCATACTAGTTCAGTTCTTCCAGCAGTTCTTTTAGGTATCCGTTCGCTTGGCGAACTGCTTCTTCTCTTTCAACACCATCACAAATCCTGCATAGTACAACCTCCCGACTGGAAAAAAGCGAGGGCAGGGTATTGGCAAGTTTTATCGCTTCTTTTTGCCGGCCCAATTCATGGAGGCAGTAGCATTGCAGCATTTTCGCCTGAATGGAGCGGCCGGTTTCGTATTGGTCCAGAAGGATGGTTTTGTCCGCCTGCCGGATAGCCTCATGTAAAAGCTCATTTCTGTCGGTTTTTTCGTTTGCAAGCTGGTAGGCAAGACTTCCCAAAAGATGATTCATACCGGCGGATAATGCCCATTTTTCAATTTCTCCATGAAGCAGATTGTAGGCTTTTTCCAATTCTCCGGAATGTTCAAGGGCGTGGACCTTGCCGGCAAGTGCTTTTAGTTCCGTTTTGCGGGAAGCTGAGTCATATTGTAGCAGCTCATCAATGCTGATTTTATAATATTCCGCTAAAAGTGGCAGTAGGGAAATGTCTGGGGAAGTGATGTCGTTTTCCCACTTGCTGATGGTTTGCGGAGAGAGTCCAAGAGCTTCCGCCAGCTCTTCCTGGGTGAGATTATGATTTTTTCGCAAAAAGCGAAGATTGTTACCTAAATTCATACGTTTGTCCTCCTAAGCTGAAAAGTGTTTGTCTTCTTGTGTCTACTATACTATAATTGCTTTATGGGGAAAAGCACCGATTTGGAAAGTAAAGTCTCTGGAAAGGAGAATTTTGATGGATATTAAGGCAATCGAAAATTTAAATATAGACCGGGTTCTGGAGCGTGGAACCGGGAAAATCATAGAACAACGACCGGATGGGATTCTTGTTTTTGACGAAAGAAGCAAGGGGCTCATGTTGGCTTGCGATGATGCTTCCGTTGGAGAAGCAATGTTGGAACGTCAGTTGACAGAGGAGCACAGGCTGCTGATGATTAGTAACGTTGCACTTGGAAAGGCAATGTTTAAGAAATATGATTTTTCAGATGGATTAGAGTGTTTTCAAGTGGCGTATTATTCCGATGACATGCCGGAAGTAAGCGACGCGTTGGATATCCGGCTGGCGGAAGAAAAGGATGTGCCATTTTTGCTGGAGAATTATGACGCGCTTAGCGAAGAGGAAATGCGGGAAGAAGTAAAGCTTGGAAATATCCTTCTGGGTTATGAAGGGAATGAAATTGCAGGTTTTGTAGGAGAACATCTGGAAGGAAGTATTGGACTACTTCATGTTTTACCGAAATATCGGCGAAAGGGCTATGCGATACAATTGGAGAACGCGTATATTCGGAAGAACATGGAAGCAGGCTTTGTACCTTTCGGACAGGTGGAGGTTCATAATCAGGCATCCCTCGCATTACAGGAGAAGCTGGGACTGACGAGGTCTGAGGGAACGATTATTTGGATGTGGAGGTAGAGTAGATGAAAATAGCATGGTTTTGCGTTCCGGCCCACGGACATACAAATCCGACCTTGGGTTTGGTAAAGAAGTTGACGGAGCTGGGGCATGAGATATACTATTTTTCCTTTGAAATGTTTCGGGAAAAACTGGAAAGTGCCGGTGCCGTTTTTATCCCTTGCGATGGGTATGATTTTGAAATGGAAGATAAAGAAAATGCCGATCGTGTTGGAAAAGACAAGGTTTTTGCAGTAGAATTGTTGGTTTCTTCCACCTTGGCATTGGATGAAATGGCGAACAAAAAAATACAGGAGATTCAGCCGGACGTTATTGTGACAGATTCCGTTGCTTATTGGGGAAAGCTGGTGGCAATGAAGCAGGGAATTCCTTATGTTTCCTCCACCACAACCTTTGCGTTTAACCGATTTTCTGCAAAATACATGAAGAATGGTTTTATGGAAACGGTAAGGATGCTGCTGGAAATGCCGCGCATCAATAAGCAGATAAAGCGCCTGCAGGAAAAGGGCTATCCGGTGAAGGGGCTTTTGGACATTGTGCAAAACGATAACGAAACCAACACCATTGTGTATACGTCCAAACTGTTTCAGCCCTGTGCAGACACTTTTTCAGAGAAATATCATTTTATAGGACCGTCCATTCGGCCCATGGTGGAAAGCTATGAGAAGAAGGGGACAAAAACGATTTACATTTCTATGGGAACGGTGAATCAGAATCGGGAGTTTTATCATAATTGTTTAGAGGCGTTGGGAAATACGGAGTTTCAGGTCATCATTTCCATGGGCACAAATACGGAACGATACGAGAATGTGCCGGATAATATAGAACTTTATGAATCGGTAGATCAGATGGCAGTACTTTCCATTGCAGATGCATTTATTACCCACTGCGGAATGAATTCTGCTTCGGAGGGACTGTATTTCGGCGTTCCATTGATTTTGTTTCCGCAAACCCCGGAGCAGGGAGCAGTGGCAAAGCGGACAGAGGAGTTGGGTGCCGGCCTTCGCCTTACGTCTATTGTGAAAGAGGACATTCTGGCGGCGATACAGCGGGCAACTTCGGAGCCATCCTATAAACAGAATGCGGAAAGGATATCAGAAAGCTTCAAACAGTGCGGCGGTATTGAAGAAGCGGTGGCATTTATAGAGAAAGTTGGGAAGATTACACACTAAAGGCTGAAATATTGAGTGTCGTATGTAAGGGAAAAAACGTGTTTTGAAATTTTACATACCGCGAAAGATAATATGGAGATTCGTATGTAGGAAAAAGTGTGAGAATGCTATTTTGAGAGTGAAAATTGGAAAAAAGCGGGGAGGACAGAAGGAAAAAGGCGGTTTTGCTACATACCAAAAGTGATTTTGATTGGGTTTAGTATGTAGTAATGCGAAAACAGTTTTTTAAAGTTACATACTGGATTGGAAAAACTGATGGATAGAATGTAAATTTTAAAAACAGGAATTTTAGAATACATACGAAGGGGCGATTTTATTTGGTTTGGTATGTAAAACGGATGGGATAGAGATAAGAAGGAGAAGAC
>SVEW01000021.1 GCA_015057205.1 Lachnospiraceae bacterium
TTTGAAACAGGCGGGTGTTTCTGTTGCTGAGTTGGATGAGGTAATTATTGCCGGACAATTCGGTTCTCATTTATCGGCAGAAGCGTTAGCCGGGGCGGGAATTATCCCTAAGGAAGCCAAAGATAAGGTGCGCTATGTTGGTAACACGTCCAAAACCGGCGCGTATATGGCATTGCTTTCCAAGAATGTGCGGGAAGAGATGGAGCAGCTGGCGGAAGATATATATTATTTTGAACTGGCAGAAAGCGAGGGCTATGAACAGCTCTTTATGGAATGTATGAGATTTTAACCATGGAGGTACGAAGATGGATAAGAATGAATTATATGCAAAAATTGCTGAGGCGGTAGTGGACATGGAGGATGAGGACGTTGTAGATTTGTGCCAAACTGCCATTGATGAAGGCCTTGACGCTGCGGAAGTGATTCGTGAGGGTCTGATTAAAGGAATGGATAAGGTAAGTGAGCTTTATGAAACCGGTGAGTATTTCCTGCCGGAAGTATTGACGGCTTCCTTTGCCCTAAACGAAGGAGTAGAGCTTTTAAAACCGCATATGAAGCAGGAAACAACTACGGAAAAAGTGAAAGTTGTGATTGGCGTTGTTGAGGGCGATACCCATGATATTGGTAAGAATCTGGTTAAAATTATGTGCGAATCCGCCGGCTTTGAGGTACATGATTTGGGCCGTGATGTTCCAATCGATGAGTTCATTCGGGAGGCAAAGGAAGTGGATGCAGATTTTATTTGCATGTCAACCTTGATGACAACAACTATGGCCGGCATGAAGTCTTTGGTTGATAAGTTAAAAGAACAGGGCATTCGCGATCAGTTCAAGGTTATGATTGGTGGTGGTCCGATTTCCCAGAAATTCTGTGATGAAATCGGTGCGGATGCATATACAACCGATGCGGCGGCAGCTGTTCGTAAGATGAAAGAACTAAAGGGAATAGCGTAGGAGGCATTTGAAATGGAGTTTTTAAGAGATTATGGCAATGGATTGGTAGTTCCGAAGGATGAGTTGACACCGCTTGAGCGTAATAAATTGATGAGTGAAGGTAAGGAAGTGGATCGTATCCAGTGTTGTCTTGATACCGGTGAGACCATGGCACCACTCATTGGCTGTAGCTTGAAGGAGTATTACCATTCTGCTGAAAAGATGTTAGAACTTGAGGAATATTTGTATGAAACGTTCCACGGTGATGGTGCCGGCCTTTCCACTACGTTGCGTGGTATGGCGGAGGCCATGGGGGCAGAAATTGCGTATTATGATAACAACATCGCTCAGTTAAAAACCCCTGCGATTAAGGGATTTAAGAATATCGACCAGGCAAAATTGGTGGATGTAGATAAGGATGGTCGTCTTCCGATTATCTTAAAGGGTCTTAAGATGGTGAAAGAGAAATTGGGTGATAAAGTGCCTGTAAGTGGTACGGTTACCGGTCCTTTTACCATTGCCGCTATGGTACTTGGTACAGAATGGCTTTTAATGGGTATGTTAAAATGTCCGGACAAAATTAAACAATTGTTGGATGTGATCGTTGAGAATAATAACCGCTACATTCAGCGTATGATTGATTTGGAAGTCGGTATTGGTTTTGCAGATCCGGTCAGTTCTACTTCCTTGATTAGCGTGGAACAGTATCGTGAATTTTCCTTACCGTATTTTAAGAAGAATGTGGATTTCATCAAAAAACAGGGACGTGGTTGTGGATTACATATTTGTGGTACCAGCCGTGGTCTTTGGGAAGATTTAAATACCACAGGTATTGGTTTGTTTGGCCTTGATAATGTGGAATCCATTGAGGAGGCGAAGAATGTCCTTGGACCGCACATGGCAATTCAGGGAAATGTTCCACCGGTGGATGTGATGAAGATGGGTACCCCATTAGAAGTCATTGCTTCTGCAAAAGAATGTATCAAGCAGGGGCATGATTGTAAGGGTGGATTTGTTCTTACCTCCGGTTGCCAGATGCCGATTGGTACACCGGAAGAAAATATGCATGCGTTGATTGATGCGGCAAGAATTTACGGAAGATATCCGATTCATATTGAGTAAAAGGATGCCCCTGTGGCAGGGTTCTACTGCTCGCGGCCTTTTGGCCGAAATCGCAGTGCGCACCCTGCCACAGGGGTTTTCATATGCGGCAAGGGAAGGGACGCGCGGCGGTATGTGCCGTGAGAAAGAGAAGTGGTGCCGCGCGAGAAATTCGTCAGGGGTGGAAAAGGGGGTACAGGCGGTAAGGGAAGAGACGCGCGGCGGTATGTGCCGCGAGAAAGGGAAGTGGTGCCGCGCGAGGTGCTCGTTCTAGGTGGTGAGAAGGCGGATTGTTTGCAGAATATTCTCAGAATCCAACGGTTGGTTTTGCGTTTCAAAGGTCATAATTAAATCGATGCCGGGGAGAATGTGGTTACGTGTGTAAGTAGCAATTTTCTTTTGGAATCGGCCGATGTAATCAGGATGATCCATCATACCATTGTGTTCCCAATATTGATAGCGTTGCTTACGAAGATTATAAACGTGAAAGTCTGGAGCAATTGTGGAATTGTCGGGTAAAGTGATGATTTCATCATAATGAAAGGGAATGCCATTTCGATAGAGTGCTTCATCAATCATAAGTTCTGATTTGGAACGAACCAGGTTACCGGAAATGGATTTGAATTTTTTAGATTCGGAATGAAAATCGTTTGCGTGCCATGATAGAGGCGAATTCTGATTCCGATTTGGGAAGGTAGCTTGTTTTTTCGCCGTCGTGAAGATACCATTTGGTCCATCGGCGGCTCCGTGCAATCGTTAGTCTCCCGGATGGCATATGGGAAAGTTCATCCTCAATGCGCTTATATTCATTGCGTAAATACGCTAATAGCATGTTAGCTTCTTCGAATAATAAATCATTCATACAAATCTCCTTTATGAAAATACTATAATCTGAGTGAAATAATGGGTGAAATCCCTTAAGTATGTCCGAAATGGACTACAACATTATATAAAAAGGAAGTGGAAAAGTCAAGTAAAGTTTGGTACAATGAAAGTAAATACGGGGGTGTATCATGGAGCAACACGAACGGAAATACATAGAAATGACAGAGAGTCCTGTGGAGAAGCTGGTTATTCGAATGGCAATCCCCACAATTATTAGTATGCTTATTTCTACGTTCTATAATATGGCAGACTCCTTTTTCGTTGGAAAAATCAGTACAGCGGCTGTTGGAGCTGTTGGTGTCAGCTTTCCCATCATGACGGTGATTCAGGCAATCGGTTTCTTTTTTGGTCATGGTTCAGGGAATTATATTTCATTTATGTTAGGAAATCGTAAACGCAAAGAGGCAGAAGAGATGGCGGCGGTAGGCTTTTTTGCAGCATTGCTTTTCGGGTGCCTTATAGCTATAGTTGGCTTGCTTTGGCTAAAACCGTTGGCTGTTGGGCTTGGATCCACACGAACAATATTGCCGTATAGTGTGCAGTATTTGGGAATTATTCTGATAGGTGCACCTTATATGACGGCATCATTGGTTATTAATAATCATCTGCGCTTTCAAGGAAATGCACTACATGCCATGTTTGGAATTACCTCGGGTGCAATTCTAAATGTAATATTGGATCCGATTTTTATTTTTGGCCTCAAAATGGGAGTGCGCGGTGCGGCAACAGCGACCATAGTCAGTCAGTTGGTAGCCTTTAGTGTGCTGTGGTCCCAAACCAGATATCATGGGAATATAAAACTGAAGCTTTCGAATTGCAAGGTTACTTGTTTTTTGGTAAAAGAAATTCTAAGGGGTGGAACGCCATCGCTTACGCGTCAGGCTTTGACCGGTTTATCAACGGTGATATTAAATCTTTATGCAGGAATTGGTGGAGATGCGGCCATAGCGGCAATGTCGATTGTGCAGCGAATTATTACGTTTGCAGTGTCGACACTGACCGGTTTTGGGCAGGGATTTCAACCGGTGTGCGGATTCAATTATGGAGCGGAGAAATATGACCGTGTGAAAAAAGCCTTCTGGTTCTGCATTAAGTTGGGAACCGCGTTTCTTGCCTGTGTGGCTATGATACTGATTGTCTTCGCGCCGCAATTCATTGCGCTATTTAGAAAAGATTTGCATGTGGTAAGCATCGGAGCCTTTGCACTTCGAATGCAAGCTATGACCTTGCCGCTTTCAGCGTGGATTGTGGTCAGTAACATGATGATGCAGAACATAGGAAAAGTATGGAAAGCTTCTTTTCTGGCAGCAGCCAGACAGGGATTGTTCCTAATTATAGTGTTGGCAATCATTACGCCGTTTTGGGGGTTGTTGGGAATTCAAATAGCGCAGCCGATTGCGGACCTTATTACATTGTCGGTTGCAATTGTAATGCAAAAAGCAGAATTGAAGGAATTGGATGAACTAAGTTCACAGGTAATCAGTGACTGTTAAAGTATACTAGAGTTATAGGCAAAAATAAGAGCCGAATACGAATCCACACTGCGATTTCAGCACAAAATGCTGTGAGCAGTAGGGAGAGTATCCGGCTCTAAGTGTTTAATAGTTCTCTTCTTTATATCTTGCCAATAATTTATTGATACGTTCGTACGGATTCAATAAATCGCTGATGGAAGCATCATGGTTCAAAGTATCAATGATATAAGAAACATATTTACTCATATCACAGCTGATGTAGTAATCGCGTGCTAAGGTATCCGGTCTCTGATAAGCAAGGTTGGTAGTAACGACTTTGTAGATTAAGCCTTCTTCAACCGCTTTATCGAAACGTTCCATACCATTGGTGAAAAGACCAAACGTAGCAACTACGAAAATTCGACCTGCGCCTCGTTTCTTAAGCTGGGTAGCAACGTCAATCATGCTGTCGCCGGAAGAAATCATATCGTCAATAATAAAGATATCCTTGCCCTCTACACTGGCACCTAAGAATTCATGCGCAACAATTGGGTTGCGTCCGTCAATAATGGTACTGTAATCTCTCCTCTTATAGCACATACCCATTTCAACACCTAGAATGCTGGCAAAGTAAATGGCACGGCTGGTGGCACCTTCATCAGGGCTGACAATCATCATATGCTCGCTGTCAAATTTGATATCTTTCACGTGTTTACAGATGCCCTTTAAGAACTGATAGGACGCTCCAACGGATTCAAAACCGTTGCAAGGGATTGCATTCTGAACGCGTGGATCATGTGCGTCAAACGTAATGATGTTCTCAACGCCCATAGCGGTCAATTCCTGTAACGCCATTGCGCAGTCCAAAGATTCGCGTCCGGAGCGCTTGTGCTGACGGCTTTCATAAAGGAATGGCATAATAACATTGATACGTCTTGCTTTACCACCGATGGCAGCGATGACTCTCTTTAAATCCTGGAAATGGTCATCCGGAGACATGTGATTTAAGTTACCGCTTACTTTGTAGGTAATACTGTAGTTAGTGACGTCAACAATGATAAAAATGTCATAACCACGAACAGATTCCCCAATGCTGGCTTTCGCTTCACCGGTGCCGAATCGTGGAGTGTTGGTGGAGATGAGATAAGATTCGCGAACGTATCCGCGGAATGTAATGTCATCCTCATGATCATGTTTACGGCTCTGGCGCCAGCGTTTAAGATAAGCGTCAATTTTGATTCCTGATTCGACACCTTTCATGGAAATAATTCCTAATTTACCCACCGGAATGGTGTCCAGGTTACGCTCATCATGTAGTTCCTGCTGCATATTTTTTCCTCCTAAAAATAAAACAATGTAATTATAAACTTTCTATTTGCTGTATACACAGCACAAAGCAATGGTCTGTGCTACTTATGTAGAAAAATCGGATGATTGGGCTATCCGATTAAACGCAGATCATTGCCAGTTAACTTAATTAGGTCAAAACTCTTCATAATTCGAGAGAAGGTTCTCTCGGAATAAACCTGTGAAATATCGCCGATACTGTAGTTGCTGGAAATAATGGTAGCATTATTTCGAAGCAAACGTTCGTTGATACAGGTAAAAAGCTGTGAATTGGTATAGGCATTGGAAACCTCCGTTCCCAAATCATCTATAATCAATAAATCACAATTAAAGATGTTCTGATATGTATCAGAAGCCTCCGAGGATTTATTATACGCATTATTATGGAAAACGTCAAATAGTCTTGTAGCTGTAAAATAAATAACGGAAAAACCGCGATCCAATAATTCCTTTGCAATGCAGTTGGAAAGGAAAGTCTTACCAACCCCAGTGGGACCGGTGAAAAACAGATTTCCGCGGTTGGCTGCAAACTGTGCCACATAATGTTTGCATTTATCAACTGCAATCTGCATGGACTCATGAGGAGTCAAATTCGTTATTGGGTCAACAATATCGTCAGAAAATAAGTGAAAATCAAAGGTGTCAAAATTCTCACGTTCCAGGATTTGCTTTAAATTTGATTGTGTATAAACCAGATCAATGGCAGCCTGGGTAAAACAATGGCATTTCTTACCGTTCACGAAACCGGTGTCCTTGCATTCAGGACACTGGTACTGAGGTTCTATGTAATCTAAATCAAAACCTAAAGATTGAATTAAACTGTCCTTCTCCTGCGTTAAATTTCGCAGAGAACTACGTAAGGACTTCAGCGCGCTTTGATCGCCGTCTAACAGCTTCTGTGCCTGCTTAACAGACAAGGATGCGATGGAGCGATCAATCTCCTTGATGCGGGGTGAACGCTGGTATAACTCTTCCACGTGATTTGTCACGCGGTGACGCGATTCGAACTGTCTCTTATCGTATTCGCGCCGAATGGAGTCAAACTGACTGTTTGTTAGTGCCATGATTTCCCTCCTCAATTACGATTACGGTTCAACATTTGTTGCTCGAGTTGGTCGTAGTCATAGGTTCGTTGATTAAAATTATTAAAACGATTAACAACCGGACGGCTAGCAGTGGTGGATACCGGCCGCTCAGAAGCCTTCTTGGCATTCTTGAAGCTGGCATCTAACTTCTCTACATCGGAGAGTTCTTTCACCTTGGCCTTGTGCCAGTTGGTAAGAATCTTATCTGCGTATTCAAAACTTGGCTGATGGGTTGACTGAATCGTGCGACTGCAGGCTTCTGTAATGAGATCAAGAGAAAAACCATAGTCATTCGTCCATTTCTGGATCATGGTAGTTTCTAGTTCTACCAGATTCCGTCCCTTAATGCCAAGCGCTTTCATTACGGTGTAGTTAGCTTGGTTATAAAGGTTAGCTTCCTGTTTGGCCTGGGTTACATCATGAATACCCGCTTCTGACCAGGAAATAGCAACCTTATCCATATAGCGAACACTTCGATGCTCTCTGCTGACGCAATACTCTACAAGATATTCTATCAAGTCGGTAGAAAAATGCAGGGTATCGTACCAATATAAAAAGGTGTTCACTTCGGTCTGTGTGAGAGGTTTCTTCAGGTATTGTTCAGCGATAAATAACAATTCGCTAACACCTTCCTGTTTAGAAAAGTTCTTCACATCATCTTTCGTATATTCAGGCCTGGAAGCAGTGGAAGTTGACGAAACTTCCGCTTCCGTTGCCTTATTTGGAGCAGGGTTCGTTGTGTCTGGCACCTTGAGCTCGGTTGACATTAACGGTGAGATCTTATCCCTGCTCTTCGGATAATCGTCCGGAGAAGTCCCCGGACTCGGAATTTGCAATAAAGTAATTTTACATAACTCTTTATCGTTGTTATATTGTAATTCCAAAAGTCCCATGCGTTCCCAATAAGTAAGGGCGCGATTTAATTCACGCATGGAATATTCAAACAACTCTGCGAGTTTTGTCAGGCTACAGTCTGTATTTGGGGCAGACAATAGCCGAAGCAGATACAAATAGACTTTCACGTATTCCCCGTTTGCATTCGGCATATAGCTATCGATAAATTGATTAGGGATACAGGTCTGAGACGCTGTATGCTCCGCATGTAGTTGTATAGTGTCCATTTGTTAGTGCTCACTTTCTTGGTTTCAATTCAGTTGCGAATCAACTGTGAAACAGATTATAACACAGCTTTTTCAAAAAGAAAAGTGTCACAGATTGTTCATAGCTTATCCCCAAAATCTTAAAAAATACGTGGATAATGTGGATAACTATGGTGGATAACCGAAATATAGGGGTACTATACACAGAAAAAATCCACACTTCGAATCTAAAAAAATTGAGATTTAAAGTGTGGATAATGTGGATAACTACTATTTCAGAAGATTTTCTCCTATTTCTACAACGTTTCCGGCACCCATAGTTATCAACAAGTCACCGTTCATACATTTTTTTATTAAAAATTTTTGAATTGAATCAAAATTTCCTACATAATAACTTTCCGTTCCCGCTTCTTTTAGCGCATTACTTAGCAGTTCGGCACTCATGCCAAGGGTATCAGTTTCCCTGGCTGCAAAAATATCTGCTACCACAACCACATCGGCCAAAGACAATGCATCCACAAAATCGGAGAACAGAGATTTGGTTCTTGTGTAGGTATGCGGTTGGAAAACCACAACAATACGAGAAAAATCGGTTGCCCGTGCAGCCTCTAAAGTGGCACGAATCTCAGTTGGATGATGTGCATAATCATCCAGAATAGTAATGCCGTTAAGTTCGCCTTTTTTCTCAAAACGACGTTTAGAGCCGGTGCAAAGAGACAGCCCCTTGCGAATCGCATCCATGGAAATACCTGCGTGGTCACATACGGCAATGGCTGCCAGTGAATTCAGGACATTGTGTTTGCCCGGCATGGCAAGGGAAATGGAACCAACCGGCTGGCCTTTTTTACAAAGGGTATAAGTAGCTAATCCCAGTCGGTCATAGGTAATGTTGGTGGCAGAATAATCCATATCCGAAGTAAGACCGAAGGTCAAAAACTGCCCTTGAAGTCGGTCTGTCAGAGCGGATAAGTTGTCGATGTGCCCATTAATCACGGTGCAGCCGCCTTCCTTGGTGTTGTTCATAAAGTGTAGGAAGGAATGACGAATGTCGTCAATGTCTTTAAAGAAGTCCAAATGGTCTTCTTCTATATTTAGAACTACGCTGTATTGCGGATAAAATTCAAAAAAACTATTGGTATACTCGCAGGCTTCCGCCACGAAGTATGGAGAGTGGCCAATGCGGGTGTTACTTTTAATAGAGTTTAAAATGCCACCGTTAGAAATGGTCGGATCCGTTTCGCCGGCCAGCAAAATCTCGGAAATCATGCTGGTGGTGGTGGTTTTACCATGGGTTCCCGCAACGGCTACGGAGGTATCGAAGTAGGCCATTACCTGTCCAAGCAATTGGGCCCGGGTAAGCATTGGGATTCCAAGTCTTACGGCTTCGGCAAATTCCGGATTGTCCGGATGCACAGCTGCCGTATAAACGACGACGTCGATATCGTCAGTAATATTTTCTCTTGCTTCGCCATATTGTATAGTAGCGCCAAGACGCTCTAACTGTTTCGTGTAATCGGAAGGGGTGCGGTCGGAACCACGTACAGAAAAGTTGCGGTCTATAAGAATCTGCGCCAAACCGCTCATGCTGACTCCACCAATTCCGATGAAATATACCCGTACCGGGTGTTGTAAATCAATTTTATACATAGAATCTCTCTTTTCTTATATTATAGTATATTTGTGGTTATCCTTTCATTATACTCGAAAATGGGATTTTTGCAATCACCCGGAAAACTTTGAAAAAATTGTGTAATTAAAATGAAAGAAATGTGAAAAAAGTGAAAAAATCGAATTTTGCATTGATTTGTATTTTTTTTCATAATTTATACGCAATTTTCATGTTATAATGTTAGAACATACAACAAGGGGGTGCACATCAAATGGAAAACAAAGAAGTGATTGCGATGCTTTTGGCAGGAGGCCAGGGTAGTCGTCTGGGTGTTCTTACTCAGAGTATGGCGAAACCGGCCGTTCCATTTGGCGGTAAATATCGTATTATTGACTTCCCATTAAGTAATTGTGTGAATTCCGGAATTGATACAGTGGGTGTGCTTACACAGTACCAGCCACTTGAATTGAATGCGCATATTGGCATTGGAATTCCGTGGGACTTGGATGTTAATAATGGCGGTGTTACTGTCTTGCCGCCCTATGAAAAGAGTGGTGACACATCCTGGTATACAGGAACAGCAAATGCAATTTACCAGAACTTAGCGTATATGGAGAGTTACCATCCGGAATATGTTATAATTTTGTCTGGTGACCATATTTATAAAATGGACTATGCGCAGATGCTAGATTTTCATAAGGAGAATAAAGCGCAAATCACCATTGCGGCAATGCCCGTTCCGATGCATGAAGCGTCACGATTTGGAATCTGTATTGCTGATGAGGATTTTAGAATTATTGATTTTGAGGAAAAACCGGAGAAACCGAGAAGTAATCTGGCATCTATGGGCATTTACATCTTTGATTGGGAAGTGCTAAAAGATGCGTTGATTCGGAAAAAAGATCAGTCTAATTGCGATTTCGGAAAGCATATTATTCCGTATTGTTTCAAACAGAATATGCGTATTTTTGCGTATAAATTTGATGCATATTGGAAAGACGTAGGTACGCTAAGTTCCTATTGGGAAGCCAATATGGAGCTGATTGATATTGTACCGGAGTTTAATCTGTATGATGAATCGTGGAAAACCTACACAAATGCAAGTTCCTGCCAGCCTACGTTTTATGGTACTGACAGTAGCGTGTATAAGTGTATTATCGGAGAAGGTTCCGATATAGATGGTGATATTGAAAACAGTGTATTGGGTGTCGGTGTGACCGTGGAGAAGGGAGCCAAAATTGTGGATTCCATTATTATGTCCGGGACACATGTAGGTGCCGATGCGCAGATAAACAAGGCGATTATCGCTGAAAAATGCGAGATTGGAGCCGGGTGTAGAATTGGAGTGGGTATTAATACGCCCAATGCGGAGAAGCCTTCTATTTATAATTCCGGTATTGCGACAATCGGACAGGGCAGCGTAATCCCTCCGGGGGTTACCATAGGCAAAAATACAGCAATACTTGGAGAGACTACACTTGGTGACTATGAAGATAAGTGCCTGCCAAGTGGGCGAAACATTATAAAGGCAGGTGAATAGGAATGAAAGCGGTGGGCATTATTTTAGCCGGAGGAAGTAGTATCGGCTTAAAAGAACTAACAACAAAACGTGCCAGTGCGGCGATGCCCGTTGGTGCGGCATATCGTGCTGTGGATTTTGGCTTAAGCAATATGACCAATTCCGGCATTAAGACGGTGGCGGTATTAACGCAGTACAATTCCCGTTCGTTGCATGAGCACTTGAATTCTTCAAAATGGTGGAATTTTGGACGTAAGCAGGGTGGTTTGTTTACGTTTACGCCGACGATTACCAAGAACAATAATTGGTGGTATCGTGGAACGGCAGACTCCCTATACCAGAATATGGACTTTTTGAGGAAACGCCATGAGCAGTACGTCATTATTTATCCCGGTGACTGTGTGTGCAAGTTTGATTTTTCCAAAATGTTAAAATTTCATGAGGAGAAATATGCAGACATTACCATAGCGGTGAAGCACATGGAAGCAGGCGATGACCTACGCAGACTCGGAATTGTGGAAATGGATCAGGATAAGCGGGTGCGCCAGTTTTTTGAAAAACCAATGAAGGCGTCTAGTACCATTGCATCCATGGGCATATATTTGATGAAAAAAGAGCTTTTGATGAAGCTTTTGCAGGAAAGCCATGATGAAGAACGTTACGATTTAGTGCAGGATATCTTGATTCGCTATAAAGACGTTGTTCGAATTTTTGGTTATGAATTTGATGGGTATTGGAATAATATTAATACCATTGACAGTTACTATCAATGTAACATGGACTTTTTGGATAAGGAAATTCGCCATTATTTTGAGGCGGATCCGGCCATTCGGTCCAAGACGGAGGATTTACCTTCAGCCAAGTTTAATGAAGGGTCTTCTGTTAAGAATGCGCTTATTTCCAGTGGTTGTATCATAAACGGCGAGGTTGAAAATTCCGTTTTGTGTAAAAAGGTTTTTGTTGGAAAAGGTGCCGTAATTAAGAACTCTATTGTTTTAAATGAGACATATATTGAAGACGGAGCGGTGATTGAGAACTGTATAGTGGAAAGTCATGAACGTATTCCGGGTGATGCCGAATTTATAGGGGAAATAGATGAACCCAAGATAGTTAGGCTGAAAAATTAGAGCAAGGAGTTAAAAACAAAAAACTACACCAATAATTTAGCTAGTACCCGAAGGAGGAGACAGGTATGCAGATTACAGATGTAAGAGTGCGTAAAATCGACAGAGAAGGAAAAATGAGAGCAGTGGTTTCCATCACCATTGATGAGGAGTTTGTAGTGCATGATATTAAGGTGATTGAGGGCGATAAAGGATTATTTATCGCTATGCCAAGCCGGAAAGGAACCAATGACGAGTATCGTGACATTGCACATCCGATTAACTCCGAAACAAGAGAACGAATTTCCAAGATTATTTTGGAAGCGTATGAAAAAGAGTTGGCAAATGAACCAAAAGAATAGTATAATGAATTAAACTTAGTACAGCATAATAGGAGGGCGTCTTTGGACGGCCTCCCATTGTTGTGTTACAGATGGTGTAGAAAGGGTACGAAAAGATGTATATGATTGTAGGATTGGGAAATCCAACTTCCAAATATGAAAAAACCAGGCACAATGTAGGCTTTGACTGCATTGACTATATAGCAGAGAAGTATCAGATTTCCGTCAAAGAAATGAAAGGAAAAGCACTAATGGGAAGCGGTTACATAGAAGGCGTAAAGGTGCTTTTGGTGAAACCGCAGACGTATATGAATTTGAGCGGCGAATCTGTGCAGGCGTTGGCGCAGTTTTATAAGATTGATCCGGAGGAGGAACTATTGGTAGTATATGATGACATTAGTCTTGAACCGGGACAGCTGCGCATTCGGAAAAAAGGAAGCGCAGGCGGACATAACGGCATGAAAAACATTATTCAGTTGTTGGGAACTCAGAATTTTGTGCGCGTGAAAATTGGCGTCGGCGCAAAGCCGGACGGATGGGATTTGGCGGATCATGTGTTGAGCCGCTTTTCCAAAGAAGACCGGGTGTTGGTAGATGATGCTATCAAAGATGCAGCAACAGCAACGGTGCAAATTGCACAGGGTGATGTAGATGCTGCCATGAATGAATTTAATGGAAAAGGAAAGAAATGAGATTTTTAAATAAGCCTCTGCTAGAATGGGGAAATTACGAAGCGGTACAACAGCATATACAGAAGCAAACCGGTACAATCCAGATTTCCGGTTGTATGGATGCGGCAAAAGCTTACCTGATAAGCGGGCTGGACGCGGCAAAAAATAGGCTGGTAGTAACCTTTCATGAGCAAAAAGCGAAGGAGTTGTTAGAGGACTTTAAAGTTTTTGATGAGAATGTCTATTATTATCCGGCGAAGGATGTGCTGTTTTATCAGGCGGATATTCGAGGAAATCTTCTGACCAGTGAGCGCCTTTGTGTGTTAAAAGCCATGAAAGAGCAGGAGCGATGTACGGTGATTACCACCTTTGATGCTCTTTTGGACCGGCTTATGCCGCCGGAAGAACTTTATCGGGCAGTGCTTTCTTTTAAGGTAGGGGAAAGTGTGTCTCTTTCTGAGGTTACCGCAGAACTTGTCAGCATGGGATATGAGAAAAATTATCAGGTAGAAGGCGTGGGCGAATTTGCTGTGCGCGGTGGAATTCTGGATATTTTTCCATTGTCAGAAGATGCTCCGATTCGTATCGAGTTCTGGGGAGATGAAATTGATTCCATTCGTAGTTTTGATGTGGAGAGTCAGCGTTCCATGGAGCAGATGCAGGAGACACTGGTATATCCCGCAACAGAATTGATTCTTACAAAAGAACGGTTAGAGGCGGGGCTTTCTAAGATTAAGAAAGAAACAGAAGTGCGGGAAGAGAAATTCCGTAAGAACATGAATACGGAAGAGGCGTTTCGGTTGCGTAGCATGGTGGAAGCGCTTTCCGAGGGACTCGAGAATGGAACGGATATGGTAAGTGCGGGAAGTTTTCTGACTTACTTTTATGAAGATACAGTAACATTTCTGGATTATTTTAAAAATGAAAACACGATTGTATATATAGATGAACCTGTGCGGGATCTTGAGGCAGCGAAGGTTGTGGAAACAGAGTTTGCAGAGAGTATGAAGAGCCGCCTTTTGAAAGGCTATGTGCTTTCCGGACAGACCGATGTGCTGGTTCCGGTAAAGAAGGTATTGGCACAGTTAAGGGATTTTCCGGTTCTTGCCCTTAGCACTCTGGATCAGAAGTGTGAGGCCTTGAAACCCGCAAATTTGTTTACCATGGCCACTCGTTCTATTAATGCCTATAACAAGAGCTTTGATTTATTAGTTAAGGATTTATTCCTTTATAAGAAAAAAGGATATCAGTTGGTGCTGATGTCCGGGTCAAAAAGCCGTGCTATGCGTCTTGCACAGGATTTGCAAGAGGAAGGGTTGACGGTTTTTTACACGGAAGAAATGGGAAAAGAGCCGCAAAAAGGGGAGATTATGGTCTGCTATGGAAAACTGAAGCGAGGTTTTGAGCTTACCATGTTGTCCTTTGCCATGATTACGGAAAGTGATATTTTTGGACAGGAGCGTAAGAAAAAGAAGCGCAAGAAGTACGAAGGTGAGCGGATTCGTGATTTTGCCGAGCTAAAAATCGGCGATTATGTGGTTCACGAGAACCATGGACTTGGTATCTATCGTGGTATTGAAAAGGTAGATGTGGAAGGCGTTACTAAGGACTATATCAAGATTGAATATGACAAAGGTGGCGCGCTGTATATGCAGGCGAACAACCTGGAACTTTTGCAAAAATATGCAGGTGCAGACGCAAAGAAACCGAAGCTAAATAAGCTCGGAAGCCAGGATTGGAATAAGACGAAGGCAAAAGTGCGGGGGGCAGTTACGGATATTGCCAGAGACCTGATAAAATTATATGCAACCAGAGAACATATGGAAGGATTCCAGTTTTCGCCGGATACGGTATGGCAACGAGAGTTTGAGGAATTGTTCTTGTTTGAAGAAACGGATGATCAGTTGCTTGCCATCGAGGCTGCAAAGAGGGATATGGAAAGTAAGAAAACCATGGATAGACTTGTTTGTGGCGACGTTGGCTTTGGTAAAACGGAGATTGCTATTCGAGCAGCGTTTAAGGCGGTGCAGGATAGTAAGCAGGTGGTGTATTTGGTGCCGACGACCATTTTGGCACAGCAACACTACAATACCTTTGTACAGAGAATGAAAGACTTTCCGGTGAATGTCGGGCTTCTTAGCCGGTTCTCTACTCCGGCGCAGCAACGAAAAGTGGTTGCCGGACTTAAGAAGGGGGAAGTGGATATTGTCATCGGTACCCATCGGTTATTATCAAAGGACGTGGCTTATAAGGATTTGGGGTTGCTGATTATTGATGAAGAGCAACGGTTTGGCGTGGCACACAAAGAGAAAATCAAACAACTAAAAAATCAGATTGATGTACTGACGTTAACGGCAACACCGATTCCGCGAACACTGCATATGAGCCTGGTGGGGATTCGCGATATGAGTGTGTTAGAGGAAGCGCCGGTGGACCGTATGCCGATTCAGACCTATGTGCTTGAGTACAATGAGGAAATGGTGAAGGAAGCCATTCGACGGGAACTTGGTCGAGGCGGGCAGGTGTATTACGTGTACAACCGGGTAAAACAGATTGCGGAAGTAACAGATCGGGTTCGCGCTATGGTGCCGGAGGCAAATGTGGCCTATGCACATGGGCAGATGAAAGAGCGTGAACTAGAGGATATTATGTATCAATTCGTGAATGGCGAAATTGATGTGTTGGTTACGACTACGATTATTGAAACCGGTCTGGATATTTCGAATGCGAATACCATGATTATTCAGGATGCGGATAATATGGGGTTGTCGCAGCTTTATCAGTTGCGGGGACGTGTGGGACGTTCGAACCGAACTTCCTATGCATTTTTAATGTATCGAAGAGATAAGCTTCTGAAGGAAGTGGCAGAAAAACGATTGCACGCCATCCGTGAATTTACGGATTTGGGCAGTGGTATTAAAATTGCCATGAAGGATTTGGAGATTCGTGGTGCCGGGAATATTCTTGGGGCGGATCAGCATGGGCATATGGAGGCGGTAGGATATGATCTTTACTGTAAAATGTTGAACGAAGCGGTGAAGATGATGAAAGGTCTGCCGGTGAAAGAGAGTTTTGTAACGTCCATCGATTTGTCGGTAAATGCGTTTATTCCACCAAGTTATATTCCGAACGAGTTCCAAAAGCTTGATATGTATAAGCGGATTGGTAACATCGAGACGGAAGAGGATAAAGAAGAAATTCTTGAGGAATTTATTGACCGATTTGGGGAACCGCCCAAACCGGTACTAATGCTTTTGCGGGTTGCATTGATAAAAGCAAAGGCGCATAGTATGGACATTACGGAGATTTCGCAGAAGCAGGAAATAATCACTATCAAGTTATATGAAAAAGCGAGAATCAATCCGGCAGGCTTTGCGGATTTTATCGCCAGTTTTGAAGGGGCGATGAGTTTTATCAACAAGAAGCAACCACCATACTTTGAATATCGTAGGGATTTCAACAATCGGACGAAGCAGTTAGAACCGCTAGAGAGCGTAGAGAAGATACTTTCACAATTTGGACAATATTTACTTGACAGCGAGGAGTAAAGTGGCTACACTAGAAGATAACGTCTTGTTGAAAAAAATCCAAGATGTGATATAATGATAAGTAAGTATGAACAAATAGATTGAGGTGTGCGATGGATCAGTACGTTATTAAGGGCGGAAATCCACTCGTAGGGGAAGTAGAGATATCCGGTGCCAAGAATGCGGCGCTTGGAATTCTTCCTGCTGCGATTATGGCAAATGAATCCGTGGTAATTGACAATTTGCCGAATGTTTGCGACATCAATGTGATGCTTCAGGCAATTGAAGGAATTGGAGCCAGAGTGGAGCGTCTTGGTCCACACAAGGTGAAGATTAATGGTTCCACCATTAGTAGTTACGATGTGGAATATGAATATATTAAGAAGATACGTGGTTCCTATTATTTATTAGGAGCGTTACTTGGAAAATATAAGTATGCGCAGGTTGCTTTGCCGGGCGGATGTGATATCGGAAGCCGTCCGATTGATTTGCATTTAAAGGGCTTTCGTCAGCTTGGTGCAGAGGTTGAGATTGCGCATGGCGTCATTGGAGCAAAGGCTGAGGAACTGGTAGGAGGAGCAATATATCTGGATAAAGCGTCGGTTGGTGCTACCATTAATATTATGATGGCAGCAGTGCTGGCTAAGGGTAAGACTACCATTGAGAATGCAGCGAAGGAGCCGCATGTTGTTGATGTTGCCAACCTTCTTAATAGCATGGGCGCAAGCATTCGTGGAGCCGGAACAGATATTATCCGTATTGAAGGTGTTGCACGTTTGCACGGAACAGAGTATTCGGTTATTCCGGATCAGATTGAGGCGGGCACCTTTATGTGTGCAGCAGCTGCAACGAAGGGTGACGTTATGGTTAAGAACGTTATCCCGAAGCATTTGGAGGCTATTTCTGCGAAGCTTAAGGAAATGGGCTGCGAGATTGAGGAATTTGATGATGCGGTGCGTGTTGTTTCGTCCAAACCATTGCAGTGTACGCAAGTAGCGACCACCTATTATCCCGGATTCCCGACGGATATGCAGCCGCAGATTGCAGCGGTGTTAGCCCTGGCGAAGGGAACCAGTGTGGTTACAGAGAGTATTTTTGAGAATCGTTTCCGTTATGCGGATGAATTAAATCGCATGGGTGCAAATATTAAAGTTGAGAGTAATGTGGGCATTATTTCCGGCGTGAACTATTATACCGGAGCAAGAGTGGCTGCACCGGATTTGCGTGCAGGCGCAGCATTGGTTATTGCGGGTCTTGCGGCGGAAGGGTTTACAACAGTGGATGATATCCATTATATTGAACGCGGATACGAAGACTTTGAAGTGAAGTTGGCAGGACTTGGAGCTATGATTGAGAAAGTATCCAGTGAAAAGGAAGCAACGAAATTTGTTTATAAGGTTTCATAGAAGAGTAGGGAACTCTTGTCGAAGGTGATTCGGCAAGGGTTCTTTGTGCATTTTGAGGCGTTTACAAGGAGAGGGCATCATGAGAGTTGGTTGTAGAAAAGTTGGAAAACGGAAGCTAAAAGGAATATCAATTTGGGCGTTGGCGTTTGGGTGTGTCATTGGCTGGGGAGCTTTTGTCATGCCCGGAACTACTTTTTTACCGGAGGCAGGTCCCATAGGTACCGTGGTTGGTGTCTTGATTGCAGCGGGTTTTTCACTGATTATTTGCAGCAATTATTCGTGGATGCTTCGCCATTTTCCGGAAAACGGAGGGTCCTACGAGTTTACGCGTAGTATTTTGGGAGAAGACCATGCATTTTTGGTTGCGTGGTCCTTAGTGCTTGCCTATATGGCGCTGATGTGGTCAAATGCTACCGCACTTGTGCTTGTTGGTCGGTATGTGATGAAGGATGCACTACAATGGGGGCCCCATTACTCCGTGGCGAATTATGATGTATATGTCGGGGAAGTGCTAATCTTGGTAGTTTTTGTGTTGGTGCTTGGGATTATTACCACTTATTTTCGGCGACTTGCGGATGCGGTGCGTGTTGTTTTGGGAATCACCACACTGGTGTTGGTGGTTTGTCTTTCTTTGATTGTGATTCATCGATTGGGTATGGAGGCAATTTTAACACATCCGTTTACGAAAGGAAATTCGTTAGGCACGCAGGTTTTGAATATTGCAGTGCTTGGCCCCTATATGTATGTTGGATTTGAGGTTGTAGGACACACCGCAGATGAGGTGGGGTTTCCGATTAAACGTATTTTTGTGTATGCCGGACTTGCAATCGTTGCGGGAGCGGCAGTGTACTGCTTGCTTGTGCTTACGGCTGCTGCAGGAGGATTGCAAGATTATCACAGCTGGCGAGAGTACATTGCAGATTTGAACTATGTAAGTCAGAAAGATGAACTGCCGGTGTTTTATAACATATACAAAGTATTAGGAGATCGGGGAATAGGGCTTGCGACCATTGCGGTGGTATCGGCAATCGTGACAGGCGTAATGGGATTTCATAGAGCGGCTTCCCATATGATTTTTCGAATGGCGAAGGCAGAGCTTTTGCCAAAAAGTTTTGCAAAAACAGATGAACGTGGTGTGCCGGTGAAGGCCAATTTGGTGGTGCTGGTTACGGCCTTGCTTATGTCATTGGCGGGTCGGACGGTGATTAGTTGGGGCGCGGATGTGTCTACTTTGAGTGTTTCTATTGTGTATGGATATATTTCGCTCTGTGTTATCTTGCGTGCGAAAAAAAATCGGTGGCAACGGTTTTGCGGTGTGCTTGGGGTGTTTGCATCAACGCTTGTCTTTGGAACGTTACTGATGCCCAATGCTTTAAGCATAAACGGGTTGACAGTGGAAGCCTATTTTGTCCTGATTTTGTGGAGCTTTTTTGGCATGTTATACTATTGGTACGTGTTTGCCATCGATAAAAAAAATCGTTTTGGTAAATCCACGATTATGTGGATGGTGATGTTGTTTTTGCTGTGTTTTTCATCAAATGTCTGGAATAAAGAGCGATTACAAAAGCACATTGAACGGATTACGGGGGCAGCAAATCCCAACTTGTCAAAGTTGTTGTTTGCAGGAAGTTTGGAGCAAATGCTGCTTATAGTGGCGGCGCTGTTTATTGTTTATCGTTTGTTTTCGAAGGTATTGGCGCGTGAAAAAGAGCTGAGTCATCAGGTGATTGACGCAGAGGAACGAAATAGGGCAAAGACATCTTTTTTGTCATCTATGTCTCATGATATACGAACGCCGATGAATGCGATTATAGGATTTACGGATTTGGCACTGCTGGATTTGGATAATCGGGAGAAGGTAGAGGAGTATTTAAAGAAAATTAAGGGATCTAGTGCCCATTTGCTGTCGTTGATTAACGATGTGTTGGAGATGAGCCGGATTGAAAGCGGCAAAATTGAGTTGGTGGAAGAGCCAATGAATATGGGCGAGCTGTTAAAAGAGGTTAAGGACATTTTGCTGGGGCAGGTGGCTGAGAAGAACCAGAGTCTATTGGTTTCTTTGGAGGATATGACAAGAAAAACGGTAAAATGCGATAGGTTACGTATGAATCAGGTGATTCTAAATCTGGCGTCAAATGCTATCAAATATACGCCGGAGGGGGGCGATATCTCTATTGTGTTCAGGCAACTTAACGTGGTGGATGCAGAACATGTACGCTGTGAGTTGCGGGTGAAGGATAATGGAATCGGTATGTCGGAAGAATTTGCCTGCAAAATATTTGAGGCATTTGAGCGGGAACGTACATCCACAATGAGCGGAGTGCAGGGAACCGGACTTGGTATGGCAATCACAAAGAGCATTGTAGATTTAATGGGGGGCACCATTGAAGTGAAAACAGAGCTTGGAAAAGGTACAGAAATCATTGTGCATCTTACGCTGGCTTTGGCGGAACCGGAAAGTGTGAAGAAGGCGGGAGAAGAGCTTAGTACCGAGCACTTTAAGGGGAAGAGGATTCTTCTGGTGGATGACATGTTGATTAACAGACAGCTTGCCTCGGCGGTGTTGCGACTGTATGGAATTTCCGTGGAGGAGGCAAAAGATGGTTCCGAGGCGGTTGAGATGGTGAAAGAAGCCGAAGCGGGATATTATGATTTGGTACTTATGGATATTCAGATGCCGAAGATGGATGGATATGAGGCAGCAAGGCACATTCGTGCGTTGGAAGATTCTGAAAAAAGCAGTGTACCAATTTTGGCACTGACGGCAAATGCTTTTCAGGAAGATAAAAAACTTGGGGCGAAAGCCGGTATGAATGGTCACGTGTCGAAACCAATTGTGCGGAAGCAGCTGATAGAAGAATTATACCAGATATGGAAATAAAAAACAGGAGTCCGAGGACTCCTGTTTGGCTTAAAGCAATGATACAATGGATAAGGAACTGTTCGTTGATAAATCAAGGAAGTCCCCATTATCCAATTTTAAAATCGGTTTCGAAAGACGATTGCTATTCAGCAATACAATGGTGCCCTGACTGCCATTGCTTAACAGAACACGGTTATTCTGATACGTGTTGGCAATACGCTCAAGGAACGTCATGATAACATGCGGGCGGTATTTCTGCAAGCCTT
>SVEW01000022.1 GCA_015057205.1 Lachnospiraceae bacterium
GCGCATTGCTACTGACCGGGTGCAGCGTCAACAATCCGAAGGAGGAAGACGAATTATCTTACCGCAAGGTGGGCATACAATATATGAACAAGGGCAATTACGAAAGTGCGGCGAAAGCATTTCAGAAGGCCTTAGATTGTGCCAACGGGCGTATAAGCGATGTTGAGAAGGACATATGCTTTTATAAGGCGCAGGCGTTCACTAAGATTGGCGATTATAAGGCTGCTGAAGAAGTGTATAATGCGCTTTTGGACTTGGAATCCGGGGATGCGAAGGCCTATTTGCAGAGGGGCAACCTGTATTTGGTTCGCGGAATGTTTAAGAAAGCATCGGACGATTACAAAGAGGCTATCTCCTGTGATGGAGAAAATTATAATTTATATATGGCCATGTATCGAAACTGGATTGCTGCCGGTGGAACGAAAACCGTGGCGGAAGGATATTTGGAGCGAGCGTTGATGCTGAAGGAAGACAGTGGCGAAGATTCCTTGAATAAAGGAAAAATTTACTACTTAATGCAGGATTATGAGAAAGCAAAGATGTGCTTGTCGAAAGCAGAGAACGAAGGAAGCGAAGAAGCACAACTTTATATGGCACGGGTTTATGAGGCAAATGGTGAGAAATCTCAGGCCTACGGGATCTACGAAAGTTATGACAAGAGCCATAAGAAAGATGGCTTTGCAAAGATGCGTCTGATTCAGCTGATTCTAAATCAGGAGGAATACGAGAAAGCATTGCCTTATATTCAGGAGGCTAAACAACTTGTAAAAGATGAGGATGAGAAAACGCTTTTGGCATGGGAAATAGTAGCCCTTGAGAAGCTTGGAAAGAAAAAAGAAGCAAAGGAGGCACTAAGGGCTTACACCGCCCGTTATCCGGAGGATCAGAAAGCCAAGCGTGAGTTGACCTTTTTGAATTATACAATGGAAGAATGAGGTATTATATGCAGACATTTTACGAAAATACAGAAATGACGGAGCGCGTGATTCTTGTAGGAATCTGCCTGCGGGAAGGTGATGATACACAAGATTCCATGGCGGAACTGGAAGAGTTGTGTAATACGGCAGGAGCCGTTACCGTTGGAAAAATTGTTCAGAATCGTGAGCAGGTACATCCGGGGCATTATGTGGGAACCGGTAAACTGGAAGAAATACGCCTAATGCTTTCGGCACTGGAAGCTACAGGTATTGTGTGTGACGATGAATTGAGTCCGGCACAGATTAAGAATTTGGAGAATGAGCTTCATTGCAAAGTGATGGACAGAACCTTGATTATACTGGATATTTTTGCGCAAAGAGCCACCACCAGCGAGGGTAAAATTCAGGTAGAACTGGCGCAACTTCGTTACCGAGCCACCAGATTGGTAGGTTACGGTCGTTCCATGTCAAGACAGGGTGGACAGATTGGAAACCGTGGTCCGGGTGAGAAGAAGTTGGAGGTTGACCGACGACTGATTAAAACAAGAATTTCCCAGTTGAAGGCAGAGCTGGCAGAAGTACAGCGACATCGGGAAGTGACACGTTTGAGCCGGGAAAAGAGCAGCACGAAGGTTGCGGCAATTGTTGGATATACCAATGCCGGTAAGTCTACGCTTTTGAATCATCTGACGGATGCAGCGGTTTTGGAAGAAGATAAATTGTTCGCTACCCTGGATCCCACTACAAGAAACCTTAAATTAGACTCCGGACAGGAAATTCTTCTTACAGATACCGTAGGATTCGTACGTAAGTTACCACATCATCTGGTAGAAGCCTTTAAGAGTACCCTGGAAGAAGCAAAATATGCGGATTATATTATTCATGTGGTGGATGCATCCAATCCACAGCGTGACAAACAGATGCATATCGTGTACGAAACCTTAAGACAGCTTGGCGTTTCCGGAAAAAAGATTCTTACCCTGTTTAATAAACAAGATATTGTGGCGGACAAGGACGTGTTGAAGGACTTACAGGCGGATAAAACCCTCTATATTTCTGCTAAAAAGGATGAGGGATTAGACGAGGTGAAAGTAGTCCTGGAAGAATTCTTGCGCGAAGATAAGACCTTATTAGAGAAAGTTTTCCGCTATGAGGACGCTTCTAAGATACAGAGTATTCGAAAATATGGAGAACTTCTGGAAGAAGAATACCGCCAGGATGGCATTTATGTGAAGGCGTATGTGCCAAAGGAGATGTACAATATATAGTTGGATAAAAAGTGAAAAATATCTATATATGGTATTTTGTCTTGACGAACCTACTAGCTTTTGTTACAATATCTTTGTGAGGCCGACACAAGAGGATTTATAATAAGAGTTAGAATAGGACGGAGTGTAATAGAATGTTTGAAGTAGTAAAGAGAGATGGTCAGGTAGCGGATTTTACCGTTAGGAAGATTAGCGATGCCATAGCTAAGGCATTTGCTGCCACCGGCAAAGAGTATAATGATGAAATAATTGACTTGCTGGTGCTTCGCGTGACTGCTCATTTTCAGCCAAAACTTGAGAATGGCAAAGTGCACGTAGAAGATGTACAGGACAGTGTAGAAGCTGTATTGGAACAGGCGGGATACACTGATGTTGCGAAAGCGTATATTCTTTATCGTAAACAGCGCGAGAAGATGCGTAACATGAAATCTACCATTTTGGACTACAAAGAGATCGTGAACAGCTATGTGAAGGTAGAAGACTGGAGAGTGAAAGAGAATTCTACCGTAACCTATTCCGTAGGCGGACTGATTCTTAGTAACTCCGGTGCGGTAACTGCAAATTACTGGTTGTCCGAGATTTATGATCAGGAGATTGCAGACGCACACCGTAATGCGGATATCCATTTGCATGATTTGTCCATGCTTACCGGATATTGTGCAGGTTGGTCATTGAAACAGTTAATACAGGAAGGGCTTGGCGGCATACCAGGGAAGATTACATCTTCGCCGGCAAAGCACTTATCCGTTTTGTGTAACCAGATGGTTAACTTTTTAGGCATTATGCAGAATGAATGGGCAGGAGCGCAGGCATTTTCCTCCTTCGATACCTATCTTGCCCCATTTATTAAAGTTGATAATTTATCTTATTATGAAGTAAAGAAATGTATTGAATCGTTTGTATACGGTGTGAATACACCAAGTAGATGGGGAACACAGGCTCCATTTTCCAATATTACCTTGGATTGGACGGTTCCGTCGGATTTAGCGGAGTTACCGGCCATTGTTGGTGGTAAGGAGATGGACTTTAAGTATAAAGATTGTAAGAAAGAAATGGATATGGTAAACAAAGCCTTCCTTGAAATTATGATTGAAGGCGACGCTAACGGAAGAGGATTCCAATATCCAATCCCGACCTACTCCATAACCAGTGATTTTGACTGGTCTGATAATGAGAATAATCGTTTGTTGTTTGAAATGACGGCGAAATATGGTACTCCATATTTTTCTAATTATATCAACAGCGATATGGAACCAAGCGACGTGCGCTCCATGTGTTGCCGTTTGCGTTTGGATTTACGTGAATTAAGAAAGAAATCCGGTGGTTTCTTCGGTTCCGGAGAGAGTACCGGTTCGGTCGGTGTAGTTACCATCAACCTTCCAAGAATTGCTTATCTTGCCAAGGATGAGACGGATTTCTACAACCGGTTAGATCATTTGATGGATGTATCGGCACGTTCTTTGAAGATTAAGCGTGGCGTTATTACCAAGTTGTTGGATGAGGGATTGTATCCGTATACCAGACGCTATCTGGGAACCTTTAACAATCATTTTTCCACCATTGGACTCATTGGTATGAATGAAGTTGGTTTGAATGCCAACTGGTTGAAGAAAGATTTGACGCATAAGGAGACACAGCAGTTTGCACAGGATGTTCTGAACCATATGCGTGAGCGTCTCTCTGATTATCAGGAACTTTATGGTGATTTGTACAATCTGGAGGCAACTCCGGCTGAGTCCACAACCTATCGTCTGGCGAAACACGATAAAGAGCGTTTCCCGGATATTATTACAGCAGGTAAAGAGGGGGATACCCCATTTTATACAAATAGTTCTCACCTTCCGGTGGAATATACCGAGGATATTTTTGATGCATTGGATATTCAGGATGAATTACAAACACTTTATACATCCGGTACAGTATTCCACGCATTCTTAGGTGAGAAGTTACCGGATTGGAAAGCGGCAGCCAGCCTTGTAAGAAAGATTGCTGAGAATTACAAGTTGCCGTATTATACCTTGTCACCGACTTACTCTATCTGTAAGGAGCATGGCTATCTGGCGGGTGAGCATTTTGAGTGTCCGCATTGTGGTGCCAAGGCGGAGGTATATAGTCGTATTACCGGTTACTATCGTCCGGTTCAGAACTGGAATGATGGAAAGGCACAGGAATATAAGAACCGTAAGTTATATCGTGTTCTGGATTTCAGGGATCACAAGATTACGCCTAAGTGTGTTACCATTTCCAATGAGGAGGTAACGATTAAAGAGCAAGACAGTATTAAGTATCTTTTCACGACGAAGACGTGTCCGAATTGTGCCATTGCCAAGGAAACACTGAAGAATGAGAGTTATATTCTCATTGATGCACAGGAAAATGTGGAATTGGCAAGAAAATATGGTGTCATGCAGGCACCGACGCTGGTTGTGGTGAATGACCAGCAGGCAACGAAATATGTAAATGCTTCTAATATTGCAAAATACGTAGAAGAAAAGACAGTGAGAATGTAAGATACGGGGCTGCGCTTAAGGCGTAGCCCCTTTTGGAGGGTAAAGAGAAATGCGCATACGAATTACAAATGGAAGAATCCTGGACGCTTCCTGCGGACGGGACGAAATCGGGGATTTATGGATTGAAGATGGACGAATTGTAAAAGCACCTTCGTCGGAGCAAGCGGCAGATAAGGAAATTGATGCAACAGGCTGTTTTGTTATGCCGGGGCTGGTGGACTTGCATGTACATTTAAGAGATCCGGGGCTGACGTATAAGGAAACGGTGGAAACCGGATGTGCCGCAGCTGCAAAGGGTGGATATACCACAATTTTTGCAATGCCAAATACGAAACCGGTAGCTGATGCAGGGGAAATTATCCGCTACGTTGAAGAAAAAGGAAAAAAGGCGGGGATTCACGTGCATCAGGTTGGCGCAATCACCAAAGGGATGCAGGGAAAAGAGCTGGCCGATTTAAAAGGATTGAAAGAAGCCGGTTGCATTGCTTTTAGCGAGGACGGCAAATCAGTAATGGATTCCGGAGTGTATCGGGAAGCTATGCGGCAGGCGAAAGAACTGGATGTGGCGATTTTTGCACATTGTGAGGATATCAACCTGGTACAGGGAGGCGTCATGAATCTGGACGAGAAAGCCGCTGATTTAGGGTTGCCCGGAATTAGCAATGCAGTGGAAGATATTATTGTTTCAAGAGATATTTTTCTTGCAAAAGAGACGGGGGCAAGGTTGCATCTTTGCCACTGTTCGACGGAAGATAGTGTGCGCATGTTACGGCTGGCAAAAGAAGAGGGACTGCCGGTTTCAGGTGAAGCCTGCCCTCACCATTTTTGCCTGACCAGTGGAGATATTCCGGCGGATGATGGAAACTATAAAATGAATCCACCTTTGCGTGGAAGCATGGATCGAAAAGCAATTGTGGAAGGACTGAGGGAAGGTGTATTGAATGCCATTTCCACTGACCATGCACCCCATAGTGAAGAAGAGAAGAATTGCAGTATGAAAAAAGCGGCATTTGGTATTGTTGGATTGGAGACAGTTGTTCCGTTAACAATCACTAAGTTGCTAAGAGAGGAAAAGTTTCCTGCATTACGCATAGCAGAACTTTTAAGTACAGGACCGGCAAGGATTGCAGGTATTTTGGGTAAAGAGGGAGCCGGAACCTTGGAAGAGGGCGCCAGGGCCGACGTGACCGTGATCAATCCGGAGGCAGAGATTGTGGTAAAAGCAGATGCGTTTGCTTCAAAGGGACGCAATACTCCGTTTGATGGATGGAAACTATTTGGAGAAGTGAAATACACCATTTGCAATGGAAACATTGTAAGCGGTGAGTAAAATAAAGAAAAGTGAGAAAAAACTATGATTAACAAATTAACAGCAAAAATTAAGAAAACAGAAGCACCGATTGTTGTGGGATTGGACCCAATGTTATCCTATATTCCGGAACCGGTGAAACAAAAAGCATTCGCTGAATTTGGCGAAACATTAGAAGGCGCAGGGGAAGCCATTTGGCAGTTTAACAAAGCCATTGTAGATGCAACCTGCGACCTGATTCCGGCAGTGAAGCCTCAGATTGCCATGTATGAGCAATTTGGTATACCGGGATTGATTGCATATAAGAAGACCATTGACTATTGCCATGAGAAGGATTTGGTGGTTATTGCGGACGTTAAGCGAGGAGATATAGGTTCTACCTCCGGCGCCTATGCTACCGCTCATCTTGGAAATGTGGCAGTGGGAAGCAAGCAGTATGCGGCGTTTGATGCTGATTTTGCAACGGTTAATCCATACCTTGGAACGGATGGAATTAAGCCATTTGTGGATGTGTGCAAAGAGGAAAAAAAGGGTATTTTTATCCTTGTTAAGACTTCGAATCCGTCTAGTGGAGAATTTCAGGACCGTTTGATTGACGGCAAACCATTATACGAACAGGTGGCTGAGAAGGTTGCGGCCTGGGGTGAGGATGCCATGGGAGACGCATATAGTTATGTAGGCGCCGTGGTTGGTGCAACTTACCCGGAGATGGGAAAAGCACTTCGTAAGGTTATGCCAAAAAGTTACATTTTGGTTCCGGGATATGGCGCGCAGGGTGGAAAAGGTGCTGATTTGGTACACTTTTTCAACAAAGACGGATTAGGAGCAATTGTAAATTCCTCACGTGGAATTATTGCGGCATACAAGCAGGAGGCATACCAGTCTTACGGAGAAGCGAATTTCGCAGACGCTTCCAGGGCAGCTGTACTTGCTATGAAAGAAGATATTGCGAAGGCATTAAAGCAGTTGTAAGATAGAAGGGAGAAGGAATATGTCTGAGAAAGTGAAAATGAAGGCCACTATTCTATCACAGGAGAAGCTTGCCGAGGGTGTGTACAGCATGTGGATACAAGCGGAGGAAGTTGCAAAGGTGGCAAAGCCGGGGCAGTTTATTGCGGTATACAGTGATGATAAGAGTCGTATGTTGCCGCGCCCGATTAGCCTTTGCGAGATAAAAGAAGACCGGATACGCATCGTATATCGCGTGGTAGGTTCCGGAACAGAAGAATTTGCAGCGAAAGAAGCCGGCGACAGTATCGAAATAATGGGACCGCTTGGAAATGGTTTTACGAAAGAAAGCGGTCGTATTGTCGTCATTGGCGGTGGCATCGGCGTACCACCAATGTTAGGATTGGCCCAGAGTTTTGAGACGAAGGTAACGGCGGTGCTTGGATATCGGCATGATCAGTTTTTGCGGGAAGCGTTTGAGCAGGTTGCAACGGTCTATGTTGCAACGGAAGATGGCAGCGATGGAACCAAAGGCAATGTGCTTGATGCTATGCGGGCTGAGCAGATTGAGGCAGATGTCATTTATGCCTGCGGACCAACACCTATGTTACGCGCTATTAAAGCGTATGCAGAGGAAAAACACATCCGTTGCTATCTTTCTTTGGAGGAGAAAATGGCCTGCGGAATCGGCGCTTGCCTGGCCTGTGTGTGTCAGAGCAAAGAAAAAGATGAACATTCCCAGGTAACAAACAAACGAATATGCAAAGAAGGTCCGGTATTTTTGGCTGAGGAGGTTACACTATGAGAAATACGAGTATAGAAATTGCGGGAGTAACCTTGAAAAATCCGGTGATGGTAGCTTCCGGAACCTTTGGGTCCGGTATGGAGTTCGCGGATTTTGTGGATTTGAATAAGCTTGGAGCGGTTGTAACCAAGGGGGTTGCCAGTGTGCCTTGGCCCGGAAACCCTACACCGCGTATAGCAGAGACACCGAGCGGGATGATGAATGCCATTGGTTTGCAGAACCCGGGAATTGAAATTTTTAAGAAACGGGATTTGCCATTTTTGGAAGAATATGATACAAAAGTAGTAGTGAATGTTGTGGGGAAGAGTATTCCCGAATATGTAGCGGTGGTGGAGCAGCTGGCAGATACCAACGCAGACTTATTAGAAATCAATATTTCCTGCCCGAATGTAAAAGAAGGGGGCATCGCTTTTGGCCAGGATCCAAAGGCAGTTGAGGAAATTACCAAAGAAATAAAGAAAGTTGCCAAACAGCCGATTATTATGAAGCTGAGTCCGAATGTGACAGACATCACAGTGATGGCCAAGGCAGCGGTAGCAGGTGGGGCAGATGCATTATCTTTAATAAATACGCTGACCGGTATGAAGATTGATGTACACAAGCGGACTTTTGCCATTGCCAATAAAACCGGCGGATTGTCCGGACCTGCCATTCACCCGATTGCCGTGCGTATGGTATACCAGGTGGCGCAGGCAGTGGATGTGCCGATTATTGGTATGGGTGGAATTGCTAGTGCGGAGGATGCCATAGAAATGATGCTGGCAGGTGCTACTGCAGTAAGCGTAGGAACGGCAAATTTCCACAATCCTGCCATTACGATGGAGATTGTAAAGGGGATTGAGGAATACCTTGAGCGATATGATATTGCGGATGTTAGAGAGCTGATTGGCGCAGTTAGATAGGAGTTAGAATAATAGCCATGATTTTGATTTTGAAAAAGAACCCGGAAACACAGGAATATAAGGATTTAAAAGCCTGGTTGGAGGCACAGCACGTGATTGTGAAAGAGACAATCGGTGAAGAGCGCATTGTTTGGGGACTTTTGGGAGATACGTCGGAAATTGATGCAGACCGGTTAGGGGCGTTGAAGATAGTAGAGAGTGTGAAACGTATGGATGAACCTTATAAGAAGGCAAGCCGGCATTTTCATCAGGAGGATACGGTGATTCGTATTGGAAATTGTGAGATTGGCGGTAAAGATTTTTGCAGTATTGCAGGACCTTGTTCTGTGGAAACTGCGGATCAAATTCGGGAAGTGGCTTTGTCCGTTGCTAAAAGCGGCGCAAATATGCTTCGTGGCGGAGCTTTTAAGCCCCGTACTTCACCCTATTCTTTTCAGGGAAAGCAGGAAGAAGGGATTCGTCTGCTTGAGCTAGCCAAAAAGGAAAGCGGACTTCCGATTGTGACGGAAATCATGGAAATCAGTCAGCTTCCATTGTTTGAAAACATCGATGTTATTCAGGTGGGAGCACGAAATATGCAGAATTATGCGCTTTTAAAAGAATTGGGAATGCAGGATAAGCCTGTTTTATTAAAGCGGGGAATGAATGCAACGTATGAAGAATGGCTTATGAGCGCAGAGTACATTATGGCAGAAGGAAATGAGCAGGTGATTTTGTGTGAGCGTGGCATTCGTACGTTTGAAACGTATACACGTAATACACTGGATTTGACAGCGGTTCCTGCGTTGAAACGGTTGACACATTTACCGATTATCGTGGATCCGAGTCATGGAACCGGAAAGGCAGAGCTGGTGCCTGACATGGCCATGGCTTCCGTTGCCTGTGGAGCACACGGTGTTATGGTTGAGGTACATAACAATCCGGAACATGCGTGGAGCGATGGAGCGCAGTCGATAGATACCTGCGAGTTTGCAAACTTAAATAGCAGAATGAAGGCGATGTATCAGTTTATGCAGGAGTAAGAGGGAGGAACTATGGCAAAGGTATCCGTAAAGGGAACACATCCCTACGATGTTTTGGTTCGCCGGGGATTGCTTGGTGAATGCGGAAAGATTTTTCGTCAACAGGATATTTGCGGAAACGTGTGCATTGTTACCGAGGAGACAGTTGCGCCTTTTTATCTGCAGACGGTACAGAAGTCATTGGTAGAAGCTGGATATAATGTGTCCAGTATTGTTTTAAAACCTGGAGAGTGCAGTAAAAATTTAATGTCGCTTCAACAAATTTTGTCCTTTTTGGCAAAGGAAGGACTAGACAGGAAA
This sequence comes from Lachnospiraceae bacterium, assembly GCA_015057205.1. Lineage (GTDB taxonomy): Bacteria > Bacillota > Clostridia > Lachnospirales > Lachnospiraceae > XBB1006. Next base: position 9,982 of record SVEW01000022.1, read on the forward strand.
GATACACTTGTGGCACTTGGTGGCGGAGTCATTGGAGATATTACCGGATTCGTAGCAGGGATTTATTTGCGTGGCATTGCCTATGTGCAGATGCCCACAACCTTATTAGCTGCGGTGGACTCTTCTGTTGGTGGCAAAACAGCGATAGACCTACCGGAGGGGAAGAATCTGGCAGGTCTATTTTGGCATCCGGATCTTGTTATAACAGATTTGGACTGCTTTCAAACTTTGCCATTTAAGGTTTACCGACAAGGAATGGCGGAAGTGGTGAAAACGGCTATTTTAGCGGGAGGGGAATTGTTCTCATTGTGTGAGAAGGCAACGTGTGATTGTGATTCGGATATGCTGGAAACTATGGTGACGGCATGCGTGACTTATAAGGCGCAGGTGGTAGAATCGGATTTTACAGAGCAGGGAGTTCGGAAACTATTGAATCTGGGGCATACGCCGGCGCATGTGATAGAAAAGCGAAGTGGGTATACGATATCCCACGGAGAAGCAGTTGCAAGAGGATTGTATTTGATGACAGCAGTAGCCTATGTGAGAAATGAGCTGAGTGAGGAAACGGCTGAAAGGATTTTTGGCCTACTTGATAAGGAAAAATTTCCTGATGACATGGTATGCTTAGCAAAAGAATTTGCAGAAGAAGCGCAATATGATAAAAAAAGAAAGGGCGATTCCATTTCATTGATTTTGCCGGAAGGAATAGGGAATTGTGTAATTAAGGAAGTTCCCATTACGGAATTGGAAAAATTGTATGATGGAGCGATGCGGTATTTGTATGAACGTAACAATAAATCCCGGTAAGTTTGAAGGAACTATTCGGGGAATCGCCTCAAAATCAATGCTTCACCGCATGTTGTTTTGCGCGGCATGCTGTTCGGGGCAGACGGTTATTCAGTATGAAGGCCTATGCGATGATGTGTTTGCAACTGTTGGGGCAATTGAAGCGTTAGGAGCCAGGGTTATGGTAGGCGAGCATGTGTTAGAGGTTAAACCACCCAAGCAACTGAAGACGATAATTCGAAGACCGGTTGATTGCAAGGAAAGTGGTAGTACGTTACGATTTTTCCTGCCCATTGCGGCTGCGAAAACCAGAAGGGTAACAATAACAGGACAGGGTAGATTACCGGAGCGCCCTATGGATGACCTGCTTAAAAGTTTAATCGTAAATGGAAAACAAATCAAAACTACGCGTCTTCCAATTACTATGACGGGAGAGATAAGCGGTAGGGAGTTTGTGGTTCCTGGAAATGTAAGCTCGCAGTATCTATCTGGATTGCTGATGATGGCGCCATTGTTGAATGATGATATAATTATTAAATGCGATACAAAACTGGAATCAGAACCTTATGTGGAGATGACGATGCATGTGATGGAGCAATTTGGTGTGTGCGTTGAAAAAGAAGGACAGCAGTATCGGGTTGCAAAGGAGTCCGGCTATCGCTCTCCGGGGGAAATACAAGTGGAGAATGATTGGTCCAATGCTGCTTTTTTTCTGGTGGCAAATGCATTAGGACAGTCTATCGAAATACCGTATCTGTATGAAAACAGTGTGCAAGGAGACAGGCAAATCCTGGACCTGATTGCACAGATACAGGAAAATCGGAGTCGGATAATTGATTTATCCCAGGTTCCGGATTTGGCAGTCCCGCTTGCGGTGCTGGCAGCAGCGACCCCCGGGTTGACGGAGATGGTACATGGAGAACGCCTGCGACTGAAAGAGTCTGACCGGATTCATACCATTGCGCAGTTGATTTTATCCCTTGGAGGGAAGGCGAAAGAAACAGAAGACGGTCTGCTGATAGAAGGAACGCAACTTCGCGGTGGAGCAGTTTATTCTTATAATGATCATCGGATTGTTATGGCAGCCGGCATAGCAGCCGGAGTCTGTAAGAAACCGGTTGCGATTATTGGAGCGGAAGCAGTGAATAAATCTTACCCGTATTTTTTTGAAGAACTAAAATCGATTGGAGGGATCCTGACATGGGAGAATTAGAGGATTTACGAAAAGAAGTTGACAAGATTAATGCGCAGATACAGGAGTTGTTTGTAAAGCGTATGGAGATTAGCGAAAAAATCGCTAAAATCAAAATAGAGCAGGGTCTTCCGGTTTATCAGAAAAGTCGGGAAGAGCAGATTCTGCAGAAAATTGACGAACAGGAAGAAAAGTATGGCAATTATACGAAGGTGCTTTTTAAGAAAATGATGGAATTATCAAGGGCAAGGCAGTCAGAGGTCCGTGGGTTTTATGGATTGTTGGGAAAGACGTTGTCGCATAGTTATTCTACGGAAATTCATGCAGCCCTGGGATGTGAGGATTATAACTTAGTGGAAGCAGAAGAGGATGAATTGGAAAATATTCTTCGGGATTCAGAGTATTGCGGACTTAACGTTACAATCCCTTATAAAAAAACGATTTTAGACTATTGCGAAGAATGGTCGGATGAAGTAAAGGAAATTGGTAGTGCCAATACCCTGGTAAAAAAGTTTTCACATCAGGCGGAGGATGGAAAACTGGTTTATCATTGGGTTGCGCACAATACGGATGCCGCCGGATTTGAGGAACTGCTTCGCTTTGGAAGAATGAGCATGACGAATCAGAAGGTGTTAATCTTAGGAGCCGGCGGTGCGGCTGCGGCAGTGTTTTATGTGGCAAGAAAGCAGCGGGCTTTGGATGCAGTGATGGTTTCTCGTCATGGTTCCGATAATTACCAGAATTTAGACCGCCATTATGATGCGGATATTATTGTAAACTGTACGCCGGTTGGGATGTATCCGGATATTACAGAACAACTAATTGATTTGCGTCCTTTCCAAAAATGCAAAGGTGTTATTGATTTGGTGTATAATCCACGTCGAACCCGATTATTGCAGCAGGCAGAGTCTCTTGGCATTCCCTGCATTGATGGATTGTATATGCTTGTGGCGCAAGCGGCCCATGCAGAAGCTATTTTCTTTGGAAAAGACTATGATAGTAAACAGGTACGTGATATTTATAAAAAAATATCGGCAGAAAAGAAAAATCTCGTTTTAATAGGTATGCCGGGTGCCGGTAAATCCAAAATTGCCAGTGAGATAGGTAGAATGTCGGGCAGAGAGGTCATTGACCTGGATTTAGAAATTCAAAAAAGATATAATAAATCACCGGAACAGATAATTAAAGCGGATGGAGAGGAGACATTTCGTGAGATTGAATCCACCGTTTTAAAAGATGTTTGTCAAATGAAGGGAATTGTTCTTGCAACCGGAGGAGGAACGCCCCTCAATGCAATAAACAAACAATTGCTAAAATGTGACGGATATGTGTGCTATATTTCCAGAGATATCAGACAGCTGGATTTGGTGGGACGTCCATTGGCAAATGAGGATAATATTGACTACCTTTTCAAAGAACGGTTGCCACATTATCGGGCGGCTATGGATGCCTCTTATGTGAATGAGTCGTCGATTTCCGGAATTGCACAGACGATTTACAGTGACTTTCTTCAAAAAGCATGACATTTGATTGAATCTTGGAATGAAGTATGGTAGTATAAAAAGGTACGTTACACTGGGAAATGGTTTGAAATGGAGGACACAAAAAATGGAACAGTACAAACAGGAATTTATTGAGTTTATGGTAGACTGTGGAGTGTTGAAATTTGGAGATTTCGTGACAAAAAGTGGCAGAAAAACTCCTTTTTTTGTGAACACCGGATTTTACCGAACCGGAGAACAGATGGCTAGACTCGGAACCTATTATGCAAAGGCAATTTATGATCGATACGGAGCGGAGTTTGACGTGTTGTTTGGGCCGGCATACAAAGGAATCCCACTTACGGTTGCAACGACAATTGAATTAAGCAGTATGTACAATGCCGACATTCGATATTGTTCAAACCGTAAAGAGGTGAAGGACCATGGGGATAAAGGAATTTTATTAGGATCACCGATAGAAGACGGCGATCGTATTGTGATTATCGAAGATGTAACAACGGCAGGAACTTCGATTAAGGAGACGGTACCGATTTTGAAGGCACAGGGAAATGTTGACATTCGTGGCCTGGTAGTCTCCGTGGATCGTATGGAGCGTGGAACTACTGAGAAGAGCGCTTTGGAAGAAATACGAGAGAATTTTGGAATTGAAACAACCGCAATTGTAACCATGGAAGAAGTGGTGGAGCACCTTTATAATCGACCATATAAAGGAAAGATTATAATTGATGATGTGCTTCGGGCAGCAATTGATGAGTATTATGATCAGTATGGTGTGAAATAGGAGAGAAGCATGAACGAGAAGATTTATAAAACAATGAGTGCATCCGGTATCAGTTCGATTGTAATTGGTATTATAATTGCAGCGGTAGGTATTGGCTGTGGAGCAGTATCCATTATATTTGGCGGGCATCTGTTGAAAAAGAGGAAACAAATTGTATTTTAGCAAAGAGGCAGACATTCGGCAGAATCATTCCTGGACAATGAGAAAAGTAGCGAAAATATGTTTTTGCACATATCTGATTGCGCTGGTATATTACCTGCTTTTTGCACAAAGAGAGTATTTGGCGAAGGGCTATAATCTGGTTCCCTTTGTGGAGATTACCCGTTACGTGCGCTATCGTGCAAGCATGGGAGTGCGTGTGGTCGTGGAGAATCTTGGTGGAAATATCATTGGATTTGTGCCCTTTGGTTTTTTATTGCCATTAATGGGAGCCATTTTTCAAAAGGGGCTGCGGGTGTGTTTGCTGATTTTTATTTTTAGCTTCTGCGTAGAGGGGATGCAGCTGATTTTACAGGCTGGCTGCTTTGACGTAGATGATATATTGTTAAATACTACGGGCGGTATCGTTGGCTTTATACTATACCTGGCAGTAGTTTATATAAGGAGTAAGATAAATGCTTCGAAGAAAGAAGAAACATCGAGATAGAGCGAAATTTTCCGGCAGGAAACAGTCCGTGCGTGGGTGCGTAGGTTTTGGTATTGTGATAATTGCCTTGATGGCACTTATGCTATCTGTGAATTTTGCTTTTCTAAAAAAAGGCAATGCAGGATTGTTTATAGGGGATTTGGGGGTACTGTCCATGATAGTCGCGTTGGTTGGTGTGGTAGTCGAGATTTTATCCCTGACGGAAGAAGACATATACAAATTGATTCCATCCATAGGAACGGTATTAGGGTGTCTGACCCTGCTTTCCTGGGTAGGAATTTATGTCATGGGCGCTTTATTATAAAAATGAAAAAAGGAAAAAGGAGAACGTAATTATGGGTTACCGTGAGATGACAAAAGAAGAAAACGCCGCTGTAAAAGAACGCAACGAACTGGTTGTTGGCAGAATCAGAGAAATTCTTACTGAGTCTAGCGTAGATGCAAAGTATCAGGATTATTTCAAAAAGACGGCTGAGAAAATCCTTCTGTTGGAAGAGATTTATGACTTAAGCGAAAAAGGGGAATATTGTAAGCTTTCTTTAGAAGAACTGCAGGCATACAATAAGAAATTGTATGAAGAGTTTTACGAAGAAAATTATGCTACCAGTTATGGAAATCCAGCGTATGCTGTTGAAAAGCTGGGTGATATGGGACAGGTTTTGTCTCACTTATATTATCGTATATCCAACCTTTTTGCCAGTGCATTAACCGGTAAAAAGCAAATTATAACGATTTTAGAAGAATTATTTGTACAGATTTACAATCGCTTCGAGGAAAAAGATATTACCGGAGAAGAATTAAGAACCATTTTATCTGAGTTTGCACATGATTATGTGGAGATTCAGCAGGAAGTACGTATTCGTGAAATGGTGAATCCGGAATGGGATTATTTCCTGGATATCATTTGCAATGCAGATTTAACCGATTTACGTTATTTATACTGCATGGGTGTTCATGTAACCGAGAATGAGATTAAGACGGCGGAGTTTATCAATAGCCTTTCCGAAGACGAAGTAAAGGCTATGGCCTTTACTTTTACAGAAGGATTCCGCATTGGATATGAGCGTCTGAAGGTAGATTTAAAGACGAAAAAGAGCATTCGTCTTTACTATGCATTAGGATTTGAGCGTATGATGCGTTATGCAGTTCAGAATATTGAAGGTTATGGCGTAAAGGCTACCTGTAGCGCAGCGGTTATTTCTACTACGGAAGCAAACCGTCAGTATAACTATGACCATAAAGAAGATATGGCATTGTATCTGGATAAAGCATATGTAGAACGTTACCTGGAAACTGCACGTCAGGCATATGAAGCACAGAAAGTATGGGCAAATGGATATGCAGGTCCGGCTGTTCTTGAGACTTTCGGAGAGAAGGAATTCGATCCAAAGAGAAAAGACGAAGCAATTCAGTTCGACGAGAAGCAGCGTAAATTGGAGACACAGTTCTCCGGTCAGTCAATGGAATTAAATTCCGAGTACATCAATCCGGAAGAGAGAAGCTTTACCATTATCTCTTACCCAATTCCGGAAATCGGACCGAAATTTAAAGAGATTTTTGCAGAAACTGTAAAAGTAAATACATTGGATTACAAGACATACGAAACCATCCAGCAGAAATTAATCGATGCATTAGATCAGGCGGATGTTGTAAAGGTGAAAGGAAGAGGCGCAAACCGCACAGACTTAACCATAAAGATTCATGAACTTTCAAATCCGGAAAAAGAAAGTGCATTTGAAAACTGCGTTGCGGATGTAAACATTCCGGTAGGTGAAGTATTTACTTCTCCGGTATTAAAAGGAACCAATGGATTATTGCATGTAACCCAGGTTTACTTAAACGGATTAAACTTCAAGGAGTTAGAAATTGAATTGGAGGATGGTATGATTAAATCCTACAATTGTGCAAACTTCGAGAAGGACGAAGACAACAAGAAATATATGATGGATAATGTGTTATTTAACCATGAGACCGTGCCAATCGGAGAGTTTGCAATTGGTACAAATACCGTTGCATATAAGATGGGTAAAGAGTATGATATTCAGGCTCAGCTTCCGATTCTGATTGCCGAGAAGACCGGTCCGCACTTTGCTATGGGAGATACCTGCTACAGCCGTTCTGAGGATGTAAAGGTATTTAATCCGGATGGCAAAGAAGTAATTGCAAAAGATAACGAGAAATCCTTATTGCGTGATACGGATAAGGCAGCAGCTTACTTTAACTGCCATACCGATATTACCATCCCATATAACGAACTTGACACCATTACGGTAGTTCGTCATGATGGAACCACCATTGACTTAATCAGCGGTGGCCGATTCGTATTACCGGGAACTGAGGAGTTGAATAAACCATTAGATTCCATGAACTAAGTTGATAAGTGGGAGCGAAAGCTCCCACTTTCAAGGTTTTTGCACCAGTCACCCCAATTGACGAAGGTGTGCAACGACCATATATAAATTCCCAAGGTTTATAGAAAGGAGTAACAATGGCATTAGTTGGTATTGTTATGGGCAGTGATTCAGATCTGCCAATCATGAGTAAAGCAGCAGACATTTTGGACGAATTAGGCGTTTCCTACGAGATGACCATTATTTCGGCCCACAGAGAACCGGATGTGTTTTTTGACTATGCAAAGAGCGCTGAGGACAAAGGGTTTAAGGTCATAATTGCAGGTGCCGGAATGGCTGCACATTTGCCGGGTATGTGTGCCGCGATTTTCCCAATGCCGGTAATCGGTATCCCAATGCACACCACATCCCTCGGTGGAAGAGATTCTCTGTATTCTATTGTACAGATGCCTTCCGGAATTCCGGTGGCAACCGTTGCAATCAATGGAGGAGCCAATGCTGGGCTTCTTGCAGCAAAAATTCTGGCGACCTCAGATGAGGCGCTTTTACAACGTCTAAAAGACTATTCGGCTAAGCTGAAAAGCGCGGTAGAAGAAAAGGATGCGAAGCTGAAGGAAATTGGCCGTAAGGCGTATATGGAACGATAGGATTAGGGAGGAAAAAAGATGGATTACAAGAAGGCAGGCGTCGATATCGAGGCTGGATACAAATCGGTAGAATTAATGAAGGAACACGTGAAAAAGACCATGCGCCCGGAAGTATTAGGCGGATTAGGTGGTTTTTCCGGTGCTTTTTCCATGAAAAATTTCAAAGATATGGAAAATCCGGTTCTTTTATCCGGAACCGACGGCGTGGGAACCAAGATAAAATTAGCCTTTTTATTAGATAAACATGACACCATTGGAATCGACTGTGTAGCAATGTGTATTAACGATGTAGCTTGTGCAGGTGGCGAATCGTTGTTTTTCTTGGATTATATTGCATGTGGAAAGAATTATCCGGAAAAAATTGCGACCATCGTAAGTGGTGTAGCAGAAGGATGTCGCCAGGCAGGCGCTGCTTTAATCGGCGGTGAAACGGCAGAACATCCGGGGCTTATGCCGGAGGATGAGTATGATGTTGCCGGTTTTGCAGTAGGTGTCTGCGATGAAAAAGATTTGATAACAGGAAAAGACATTAAAGAGGGGGACGTATTAATTGGAATCGCTTCAAGTGGCGTTCATTCCAACGGATTTTCCCTGGTTAGAAGCGTATTCGACATGACAAAAGAAAGTCTGAATACCTATTATGATGAGCTTGGCACTACGTTAGGTGAGGCTCTTTTGGTACCAACCATCATCTATGTGAAAACATTGAAAGAAATTAAGGATGCCGGCGTTCGGGTGAAGGGTTGCAGCCATATCACCGGCGGTGGATTCTATGAAAATATTCCGCGTATGTTGCCGGAGGGCGTGAAAGCGGTTGTAAGAAAAGACAGTTATCCGGTTTTGCCGATTTTTAAGTTGATGCAGAAAACCGGAAATATTGAAGAACAGATGATGTACAATACCTTCAATATGGGATTGGGTATGGTACTTGCTGTAGATAAGAACGATACCGATCGTGTGCTTACAGCGGTAGAACGGGCAGGACAGAAAGCGTATGTAGTTGGCGAAATTGCAAAAGGTGAGAAGGGCGTAGAATTATGCTAAAAATAGCAGTGCTGGTATCTGGCGGTGGAACCAATTTACAGGCGATTATGGATGCAAATATTCCGGGGGTTAAGATTGAGCTTGTGGTAAGCAATAATGCAAATGCCTATGCATTAACCAGAGCGAAAAATGCCGGAATCAAGGCTTTGTGTATCAGCCCGAAACAGTATGAGCGTCGGGAACTTTTTCATGAAGCGTTGCTTGCCTGTTTGAAAGAAAATGACATTGCATTGGTGGTACTTGCCGGATATCTGGTGAATATATCTGAACAGATGGTGCGGGAATATAAGAATCGTATCATCAATATACATCCGTCACTCATTCCGTCGTTTTGTGGCAAGGGCTATTATGGTCTGAAAGTGCATGAGGCTGCACTCGCAAGAGGCGTGAAGGTGACCGGAGCGACGGTACATTTTGTGGATGAAGGAACCGATACCGGTCCCATTATTCTGCAGAAAGCCGTTGAGGTAAAGGCGGGGGATACCCCGGAAATTTTGCAGCGACGGGTGATGGAGGAGGCAGAGTGGAAGATTTTGCCTCAGGCGATTGCCATGATTGCGAATGGAGGAATTTGATGAAGGTATTGGTTATCGGTAGTGGTGGCAGAGAACATGCCATTGTTACCAGTTTGAAAAAATCTCCGAAGGTGACTGAAATTTTCTGCGCGCCGGGAAATGCCGGAATTGGACAGGATGCAACGCTTGTTCCTATTAAGCCGATGGAATTTGAGAAACTTGCAGAGTTTGCCGAGACGGAGAAAATAGATTTTACGGTAGTTGGTATGGATGATCCGTTGGTTGGTGGAATTGTGGATGTATTCGAGGCTCGTTCCCTGCGGGTATTTGGACCGAGAAAGAATGCAGCAATTTTGGAAGGAAGCAAGGCTTTTTCCAAGGATTTGATGAAGAAATACAATATTCCTACCGCTGCCTATGAGAATTTTACGGATGCGGCAGCAGCAGAAGCCTATTTGAAAAATGCCAAAATGCCTATCGTACTTAAGGCAGATGGTCTTGCGCTGGGAAAAGGTGTGCTGATTTGCAACACCTTAGAAGAGGCGTTAGCTGGTGTGAAGGAGATTATGCTGGATAAGAAATTTGGCGATGCTGGTTCAACGTTAGTTGTGGAAGAATTTATGACAGGAAGAGAAGTCTCTGTATTGACATTCTGCGACGGAAAAACCATTAAGCCTATGACTTCTGCCCAGGATCATAAGCGTGCGATGGATGGCGATAAAGGACTAAATACGGGCGGCATGGGAACATTTTCCCCAAGTCCCTTCTATACCAAGGATATAGAAGCATATTGCCAGGAAAATATATTCGAGCCGACGGTTGCAGCTATGGCAAAAGAAGGACGTCCGTTTAAGGGCATTATCTTTTTTGGCCTGATGTTGACAGAGGATGGACCGAAGGTGTTAGAGTACAATGCAAGATTTGGTGATCCGGAGGCACAGGTGGTGTTACCACGGATGAAAAATGACTTGCTTACGGTTATGGAAGCTTGCGTAGACGGGAAACTTAATACCGTTGACTTACAGTTTGAAGACAATGCGGCTGTTTGTGTAATTCTAGCTTCTGATGGATATCCGGTTTCTTATGAAAAAGGATTTGAAATTACCGGATTGGACGCATTTGCAGGAAAAGATGAGTATTTCTGTTTCCATGCCGGAACGGCCCAAAAGGACGGGCATTTTGTTACCAATGGAGGACGTGTGCTTGGTGTAACCGCCAAGGGAACGACCTTAACGGAAGCGAGAACAAAGGCTTATGAAGCAACCAAGTGGGTTGACTTTAAGGGCAAATATATGCGGAATGATATTGGAAACGCATTTTTAGAGGCATAAGAAATGATAGCGGGGCTTCGCACTAAGAACTTAGTGCGGGGCCTTTTTGTTTGCGCGCCATGGGCGCGCTCTAACGGGTGTAAGTCCCGAACACGCCTAGGCAACGAGGAAGTGTAT
>SVEW01000023.1 GCA_015057205.1 Lachnospiraceae bacterium
GATCGGTTGTCTTTTAGGAGAAGGTATTTTTACTATGGGGTTAGCAAAAATTATATAATGTATTGGGGGGGTTTACGCATATTATAATACCACGGCTCCATTTTGAAGTGTGCCCAAAGTTTACAAATTGCGCCCACTATTTTTGTGCATTATGCACAATTTTTGACCAATTAGCTCTCAAACAGTGCTTCAAACTCCTCTTTATTAATCTTCTCTTTCTCTAATAAAAGCTGTGCACAAGCTTCCAATACATCCCTGTGCTCATCGATTATCTGCTTTGCTTTTGCATAGCATTCATCTATGATTCGCTTTACTTCTGTATCAATTGTCGTGGCCACCTGCTCACCATAGCCTCTGGTGTGTGCAAGATCACGTCCAATAAAGACTTCATCGTCATCATCTCCATAACAAATGAGACCTACGTTATCGGACATGCCGTATTTCGTCACCATATTCTTAGCCATCTTAGTAGCCTGCTTAATATCCTGACTTGCTCCGGTAGTGATATCATCAAAAATCAATTCCTCCGCCACACGTCCGCCAAGGTCTACCGTTATTTCCTGCAACATCTTGCCTTTGGTATTAAACATGTCATCATTTTCATTAAGCGGCATCGTATAACCGGCCGCACTTGCACCGGTTGGCACAATGGAAACCGAATACACCGGCCCCACATCCGGCAATAAATGGAACAAAAGCGCATGTCCCGCTTCATGATAAGCTGTTATCTTACGTTCTTTCTCCGTAACTACACGGCTCTTCTTTTCCTGTCCGATACCCACTTTTACAAAACAATGCTGAATATCCTTCATCGTAATATACGCACGTTTTTCCTTTGCTGCAGCAATAGCCGCTTCATTCATCAGATTCTCAAGATCTGCGCCCACAAAGCCAGCCGTTGTCTGCGCAATGCGGTCCAAATTCACATCATCGCCAAGCGGCTTATTCTTGCAGTGTACATCCAGAATTTCGCGTCTCGCCTTCACATCCGGACGTCCTACATAAACTTTACGGTCAAAACGTCCCGGTCGCATAATCGCCGGATCAAGAATATCCACACGGTTGGTCGCTGCCATAACGATAATTCCCTCGTTGACACCAAAACCATCCATCTCTACCAACAACTGGTTCAAGGTCTGCTCGCGTTCATCATGTCCGCCTCCCATACCGGTACCACGGCGTCGTGCAACTGCATCAATCTCATCAATAAAAACAATACAAGGTGCGTTTTTCTTTGCTTCCTCGAATAAATCTCTCACACGGGAAGCACCTACACCGACAAACATTTCCACAAAATCAGAACCGGAAATGGAGAAAAACGGCACACCGGCTTCTCCCGCAATGGCTTTTGCCAATAAGGTTTTACCGGTTCCCGGAGGGCCCACAAGAATAACTCCCTTCGGAATTCTTGCACCCAAATCCGTATATTTCTGAGGATCCTTCAGAAAATCCACAATCTCCTCAAGTTCTTCTTTTTCCTCTTTTAATCCGGCAACACTGCCAAAATTAATCTTGCTAACATCATCCTTATGTACTTTCGCATGGCTCTTACCAAAATCAGACATGCGACCTCCACCACTTGCCGCTGCATTCTGCCGATTCATCATAATCACAAACAGAATAAACATGGCTCCAAATACCAGCAACAACGGGAGCAAATCCTTCAAAAAGCTCTCTGCCGGCACCGCGCTGACAACATAGTCTTTAAAGTTATGGTCTTCCATCATCTTCTGGGCATCGTTGACATTCGAGACTTCCAAAAGACGAATTTCCGTGGTATTCTCGTCTTCCTCCGAGGTCAAAACAACTTTCAATGTTCCCGTCGGGACATCGCGGCTTTGAACCACCTCAACACTCATAACCTGCTTTTCTTCCAAATCCTGTAGGAACATCTCCTGGGTATATACGTCATCCCTGCCTACCTGATTATCAAAAAAGTACCAAATTGCTATAACCATCAGCACAAGTAAAATATAAATCGTCAAACCTCGCGCTTGTTTCTTCACCTTCTTGTCCTCCTGCTTCCTAGTCCAGTTCTACCACACCGATATATGGAAGATTGCGATATCGCTGCTGATAATCCAAACCATATCCTACCACGAACTCGTCCGGAATGTTAAAAGCAACATAATCCACATCTACCGGTTTCACACGGCGCTCCGGCTTATCAAGCATGGTGCATAAATGAAGACTCTTCGGATTACGATTCTTAAGAATCTCCAGCAGGTAGCTCAATGTTCTTCCGGAATCGATAATATCTTCCACAACAAGCACATCCTTACCTTCAATCGGTTCATCCAAATCTTTAACAATTTTTACAACGCCACTTGACTTCGTATCATTTCCATAACTGCTTACGGACATGAAATCCATAGAAACAGGCACGGTAATACGTTTCGCCAATTCACACATGAAAAATACGCCACCCTTCAATACACAGATTAAATGAACCTGTTTTCCGGCGTAGTCTTTACTGATTCGTTCACCCAATTCGGCAATCTTTTTATCCACTGCCTCTTCATCAATCAGCACTCTTACTTTTTCACTCATTTGTTCTTTCTCCTTTATCTATTCTGATTTCCATAATTCGCTTTGTTGCCTCCGTCACACGGGCATCATGTGCAAGCCGATGCCCCAGAATCAGGTACACATGAGAATCTTCTGCAAGCACGAGCTTGTGCTCCCTGTCCCGAGACGGAATTTTCTCGTCAACGAAGTATTTCTTTATGGTTTTCTTGTGACCCGCATCATCCAGAAGGAAAAAGTCTCCCTCCGAAACGGTACGGATTTTTATTCTGCTTTTTATTATATCATAATCCAGCCATTTGGTATATGTTTTATCTGGAATTTCGGAATTTATCGTATTTTTTGCAAAAATCCTCGTGGAAAGTACACTTCCATCCGGTAAACTCAGACAACCATTTTCCGGCAACGCCGCTTCAAACACCGTTTTTTCGCATGCTTTGTGCTTTTCTATTTTAGCCAAAAACACACCCCTGTAGTCTTTCTTTGCCTTCAAACAATACGGTAAATCCGCGCAACTGCCCACCTGCTTTCCCATAAGTTCCCATACTGCAGACACATGAACGCCGGTCACGTCCTTTCTGCCTCCTGCCATCTGCGCAATCGCCTGCAAAATCACCTGCTTTTGCAGATAAACCGGCTCTGTACATATGGAGTCCAAAACAAGAATGCCGCTTTCTTCTTCCTGCGTATGACAGACAAATGCTCGCTCCGTCTCCTTTACAAGCACCTCTTCTGCTTCCGCCACATGCTGTGCCGTCTGGCAAAAATGCCGCACCGCTCCCGGATTCACCTGTGTAAGCAACGGAATCACCCTATGCCGAATGTGATTTCTGGAATAGGTTACATCTGCATTCGTCGCATCCGTACAGTACTGCAACTGCTTTTCCGAAAGATATGCCTCAATTTCTTCCCTTGTAACGTGCAACAGCGGACGAATCAACTTCCCGGATACAGGGTACATGGGACTCAAACCCGTAATCCCGGTTCCGCGACACAGGAAAAACAGCATGGTTTCCATCAGATCATTGGCGTGATGTGCTACTGCAATTTTATCTGCGCCTATCTCATCAGCGCACTCGTACAGCGCATCGTAGCGCAGCTTTCTTGCCGCCTCTTCCTCACTCATACCACTTTTCTGTGCAAAACCGGGCACGTCCACCCGCCGCACATAGCAAGGCACCTCTAACTCTTCGCAAAGGTTTATTACAAATTCCATATCCCGAAGGGAATCCTCACCACGAATACCGTGTTCCACTGTCAAAACCGCTAGTTCGAATTTTTTTTGCATTCGGTATTGCCACAAAATATGCAAAAGGCATACCGAATCCGCTCCTCCGGATACCCCCACAAGGACACGATCGCCCTGTGCAATCATATGTTGTTGTTCTATGTACGTTGTAACCTGTTTCATATCTTATCGCTCCCAGATTCCTGCCACCATCACCATGCAGTCATCGGAAACCGTCCCTTTCGTTTCTTTTGCAATTTTCATAATCTGTTTTGCCATACTCCCCGGATTTCCTTTTGCTATCATACGAAGTACCTGCCGCAACGTTTCCTCCGGCGCCCCTTCCGATAAAGCATCCAACACCCCGTCCGAAACCAGCACCAGATAATCGCCATCGTAGAGTTTACGGCATATAGGTTCTACCTCATTTTTGACAAAAGCGCCCATAGGCAGTCCACTTCCGGCCAATTCTTCCACCTGATTTTTCCGAATCAGGAAACTGGATGTCGCTCCCATTTTATAAAAACGGGCTTCCCCTGTAAACTCATCAAATTCGCACAAATCCACTGTAGCTGCAAATCCCTCTTCGTTTTTAGACGCCAGGCAACCATTCGTCATGGTCAGGGCATCCTTTGTATGAAATCCTGCCTCAATTAGTTCTTCTATTAACTCTAACACGCTTTCGCTCTGGCGACAAGCAGTTTGTCCTCTTCCAATGCCATCTGACAACATGAGCGTGGTTTTCCCATTGTCCCCCCTCACCACTGAAAAATTGTCGCCGCACGGCTCTCCTTCCTCACCACTTTCCCCAGTGACAAAATAGCGCACCTGGAAACGTCCTCGCTGACGCAGATAAATCATGTGCTCTCCTTCTGCCAGATACGTGCCGGATTTATCTTTTACCGCAAATGGCTGGCCAAAGGCCTCCTGGGCCAATTTAACAATCATATGGTAAGGCACTTTCTGCCTTTTTGTAATCTGTATCCAAAAAGACAACTCGCCCCTCCCTTGTCCGTCCTCTAAATAACAGTACTGTGTGCTTTGCACCCCTTTTTCAGAAAGTGCATATTCCAACGTACAGATTTCTTCCTCCTTGTCAGGACATAAATAATCTTTTTCTTTAAAACAGTCCGCCAGCGTCCCTGCAAGGGCTCTCAAACCGGTTTGCACTACCAGCGTCGATTCTCCTTCCGGTGTAACCACAGCCTGTGTACAAGCATTCTGCGTCGTTGTAAGACTATCCGATAGCTTTTCTACAGCCCGCACACATCCCATCAATCTCCCCGATGGCTTATAGTCCGCCACCCGGGTACTGGAAAATAACCTTTTCTTTTCCACCATAAGCTCATGAAACAGTTGCTTGAAACACAGCACCATGCTCATCCCAAAGGTTGCTTCCAGTACTGCTACCAGTACCCCATACCGGTTTAAGCAAAACGCTTCTCCTGCCAGACTTACCACCAGTACGCTCATTCCAACAATCGCCGTAGCCAAAGGCGTACTTACCGTTCGTCGTTTTCGCTTTACCAGCCCTTCGCCTACCAGTATACAACTTCCTATCAGAAAATATTTTACTGCCATCAAATAGGGAACAAACATGCCAAGCCCTATTCCATAACAGATTAGCAGAATCGGTCCCGCCAGACTTTCGCTTCCCATCAATGCAATCGCTCCCGGCAAAAACGGGTTCGCTCCCATAATCCGTACCGCTGAAATTGCCAATGCTCCTATATAACATACCACGTGCTTCTTTTTCATACCATCATTCTCCTTTCCACAACGCCACGTTTGGAAAGAATTATAAACACGCTTTCCTGCAAATGCATGTCAAAATCTGGCAGAAAAAATCACTTCTTTTCGTCAGGATCTTCCTTTCCGTGCAAACTTGAACTTCACCTGCACGTAATGTAAAAGTGGCATTCTACCCATACGGAAACGCCCCGTATTGCAGCATGCCACTTATATATTGTGTACACATACCTATTCATCTGACTTGAAGATAATCTCATTCTTAAAGACCATCCCCAGCTTCTCGCGCGCGACCTGCTCCACATACTCCATGGTCTTCGTAAATTTCTCCAATGCCGACAATTCATCCTGTCTGCCTGTCTGTGCCTCATATTGCTCCTCTAAGTTCTGTTTTTCCACCTTACAGTCTTCATTGGCGCGGTAAAGCTTGATTACGTTAAATCCAAGCACTACCACCAGCAGTAGTAGCACCAAGGTCACAATCCGCGTTGTATGGTTCTTTTTTCTATTCGCTCTTCGACCCATGGTTCCTCCTTGCTTTTTCTATTTGTTTAATATTGTAAACAGGAATGCTAATTTTCGCAAGGATTTTTTTCGTTATTACCTTAAAGTGAAGCCACATGCCAAGCGCAACGCTGGCTAAGGCATAAAATCGCAACTGGCCCTCATTCATAACAAATAGCAGCAAAAAAATACTTACAGACGCCACCACCCAAAAGAATCCGTCTTCCCATGCCACCACATGCCGATTATGGACTACGAGGCGACGTAAACATAACAAGATGCCATATAGCAACATCAATAGATTCCCTAACAAAAAGCTGGTGCCCAAAAGCTTTAGCTCCACGTAAATGGAATCCTGAACCTGAATCCACATTTACGCAAAGATCCTTCCGAATAATCCACCGGCTTTTTTGTCGAAGGATGGGGCATCGCTGTAAGAAAGGGCATCAATCGTGCCGCCAATATCCACCTCACCTTTTTCCAGGCTCAACCGACTCACATGCAAGTCAGCCCCTTTTACCGTCAGCATTCCATTATCCGTTTCCAACAATACTTCATTCAAGTCAAACCGAATCACATCCACAATCCCGGTCAGTATAAGACTGCTGCGATTCAACAAATTCAAGCGATGTTCCATTCCATCCACGTCCTTTCCATAGTCTATCTAACTCTATGTAAAGTACGTCCAAAATAGAACAACGGCTTACAGATACTCAAACATTTCTTTTGCCTGTTCTTTTTTCTGGGTTTCTGCAATTTCCAAAACACGCACCTTCACGTTTTTGGTACCAAACATAATTTCAATTACGTCTCCCACCTTCACATCGTAGGACGCCCGGGCAACTTTATCGTTCACCAGCACTCTACCTGCATCGCAAGCCTCGTTGGCCACCGTTCTACGCTTAATCAGGCGAGACACCTTCAAATATTTATCAAGTCTCATCCTCTTCCTCCTTATACGCAAAAAGGAACGCACAAAGCGGTGCGTTCCTCGTATTTGCTATTTCTAACTATGCATTAACCATGTCTTTTAATGCTTTACCTGCTTTGAACTTAGGAGCTTTTGAAGCTGGAATGTTCATTTCTGCACCTGTCTGTGGGTTTCTACCTGTTCTTGCAGCTCTTTCAGAAACTTCAAAGGTTCCAAATCCAACTAACTGAACTTTCTCACCTTTCTTCATCTCTTCAGCAACCACCTCAGTGAATGCCTTTAATGCTTTCTCAGCATCTTTCTTGGAAATTTCTGCTTTGTCAGCCATTACAGCTACTAATTCTGCTTTGTTCATGTTTTCAGTTCCTCCTCATTAAATTCATAATACTGCTATAACTCAATATTACTCATAAATCTATTTATATATGGTTTTCCACCGTTTGTCAAGAAAAATCGGCTATTTCTTACTCATTTTTTACGATTTTTTTACGCAATAAAGGTCATGGACGCTTTTTTCAGCTCTTCTGAAAGCTTTTTGGCCTCCTCAAAAGACGCCGCCTTAACGCCATAATAAAGCTTAATTTTCGGCTCTGTTCCGGAAGGTCGTACACATACCCATGCATCATTTTCCAACTCATAATACAATACATTTGACTTCGGCAATTTAATTTCCGTTTCCTTTCCGGTTGCAAGCTCTATGCTAACGCCCTTCTGATAATCCTTCTGAGAAACCACCTTAAAGTTTCCAATGGCTGTTTTGGTCTCCCCATGGAGATTGTCCATAATCGAAGCAATTTTTTCCAATCCTTCCATACCTGCCAACGTCACGGATTCCACACCATCCTCATAGTAGCCGTAGCGTTCATACATATCCAGACATGCATCCCATAAAGTTTTACCCTGCTGCTTGTAAAATGCGGCTGCTTCGCACAACAACGTAGTTGCTACTACCGCATCCTTATCCCGGGCATAGGTTCCTGCCAGACATCCGTAACTTTCTTCCATACCGAAAAGATAGGTTCCGCCACCATGCTCTTCAAATTCCAAAATTTTCTGACCAATGTATTTAAATCCGGTCAGCACTTCTATCAGCTGTGCACCGTGTCCCTTCGCAACCGCATCCACCAGATGGGTACTTACGATGGAGCGAATTACCGTCGCATCCTTCGGAAACTGACCGAGCGCCTTTTTCTCACGCAAAATATACTCTGCCAGCAAGCTTCCGGACATGTTTCCGGTAAGGGCATGATATTCCTTTCCCTTTGCGTCCCACACGTACACACCAAGACGATCTGCATCCGGGTCCGTTGCCAAAACCAAATCCGCTTGCTTCTCTTTTGCAAGTTTCAACGCCAATTCAAAGGCTTTCGGCGATTCCGGATTCGGATAATCCACGGTAGGGAAATCCCCATCCGGCATTTCCTGTTCTTTCACCACGTACACATTTTCAAAACCAAGTTCCGAGAGCATTCTACGAACCGGCACATTTCCGGTTCCGTTTAACGGTGTGTATACGATGCTGATTTCCTTTCCCATGGCCTTGATAACCTCTGGGTGAAGAATCTGCTTTTTCAGCTCTGCCAGGTAGGAAGCATCCACTTCCTCCCCCATAACCTCATAAAGACCCTTGTCCATCGCTGTCTGTTTGTCCATAGTCTTTAATGTTCCGTAATCAGTAATGGCTTTTACCTCATCCATAATACCTTTGTCATGAGGCGGTGTAATCTGCGCACCATCTGCCCAATAAACCTTATATCCGTTATAATTGCTCGGGTTATGACTTGCTGTAATATTAATTCCGGCAATGGCCTTTTTCTCACGAACTGCATAGGAAAGTTCCGGTGTCGGTCGCAAAGACTCAAAAACATAAGCCTTTATACCATTGGCCGCCAGACAAAGCGCTGCTTCATCCGCAAATTCCGGCGACATATGGCGGGAATCGTAGGCAATGCATACACCTTTGTCTGCTGCCTTCTGTTTGTTAATGTAGTTTGCAAGCCCCTGTGTTGCCTTTCGTACGGTATAGGCATTCATTCGATTGGTTCCTGCCCCTAGAATACCTCTCAGTCCTGCGGTTCCAAATTCCAACTCCCGGTAAAAGCGCTCGGTTATTTCTTTTTCATCCGAGGCAATCTTTCTCAGTTCAGCCTTGGTTTCTTCGTCAAAATATGGTTCTTCACACCATTTCTTGTAATTTTGCAATGCGTCCATGTTCATCCTTCTTTCTACTTATTTTCCTTCGTTTCCTCCGAATTCTGACTGTCAGAATTCTTACCTGACGTCTTGCCGGAGTCCGTCAAAATCTTCATAACTTCATTAACCAGTCCCCCCATATTGCTTACATTGTTGGAACTGTTTGTATTACTTGTATTACTCGTATTACTTGTATTATTTGAACTGTTTGTCGTGCCAGTCTTCGAGCCGCTATTTTGCGTACCTGTTCCCTGGCCACTTCCTGCCACCGTTCCCGACAGACTTCCCGCCAATCCGGAAGTTGGCTTTGAATTATTGGCATTTGCATTGGTAGTTCCGGTTTTATCCCCCATATCAATACTGATTTTGGCATTCTTTGAATTTACAAAAAGAATCTTCTTCCAGTCGTCATGCCCCTTCTTGGTAGCTTTTACCCGATAAATCCCGTAGGGAACCTTCATAGTCTTGCCAAGCTTAACCTTGACACCATTCAGTGTTACCGTCACGCCTTTCTGCTCTGCAAAAAACACAAGCTTGCATTCTTTCTTCGCACCAACTTTGTACTTCGCCAAATCTACAACCGTAACTTTCCCCGGTTGTATGGTGATTTCTTCGCTTCCACCCCGACCGGAGCCTGCCACTGACAAAAGATACGTACCGGCACGAACCGACATGGTCTCATCCTTGGTAATTCTGGCTGCCGCCACATTTCCCAATACAAAATAGCCTTTTTCAAAACCGGCTATGTTTTTAAACTGTAACTCACCATGACCGGTACTGATAATAACGCTCAATATCTCTTTTCCAAAGCCGATAAGCGTTAATTCATCATTTTCTCCTATCTGTTTACTGCTAAACACTTCAGCGCCATCAAACACCGGCACCATCTCACCCAAATGGTATGCATCTTCTCCAATTTGGATTTTCTCATGCTCCAAATCCAATTGATACCGCACAAGCTCCGGGAATACCCAGACGGCGTCGGATTGCTTCATCTCCGTAATTGTCTGCGTATTTACGTCAATATCCAACGCGTACACCTCCCCCGGTGTCAGCTGTTCTAAGCTTTCCGGCTTACCATAGCGGTCATACATCTTTGTACCACCGGTATAATGATATGCAAGTTCCTGCGTAGACCCATTCACTTTCTGAAATAGCATCAAATCCGTATCTTCCATTATCCCACGGTAGATAAAGACTAATGGTAGCTTATCCGGCTGTTTCTTAGCATCTCCTGTAGCCACCGGACCCATTCCGCCACCCGTGCCGATTACCACTTTCGGTTCTTTCTTTTTACACCCCGCCACGATCAAAAGCACGCACAGTAGCAGGATTCCCATTTTCATTCGTTTCATAGCCATCATCCTCGTTTTGCTCCATTGCACTCATTATACAACGAACTCCTCCAAAAAGGCAAGAAAGTGACTTCGCTCCTCCTCCTGTTTTACAAGGCGGTCCAGTTTTTCCAAGTCTCGCAGGATTATGTGATTTTTTCGTGTCGTCGCATAATGGTTCGCAATTTTCAAAAAACGAGACGGATATGCCAACCGCAGATACAACTGCCTCCGCTCAGACTCCGTCAATGGATAAAACGCTTCAAACTCCGCCAATATGTCTTGAAACATCCTCTCTTGATACTGATTTTTCTCCAACAGTTTGCGCATATAAAGCGCCAGATCCGCAACCACGTCATCTCCTCCCAAATTATCGAAATGCACCACCGCCAGCTTGCTTCCATTGGCAAGAACATTATGGTGGGTATAATCCCGATGGCACAAACCGCGTCGCACCGTATGCGAAGTACCCCACACGCTCTCCATTTCAGCAATTTTTAAGGCTTGTTCATAGTATTTTGAAAAAATCCGGCGAAACTCCATATCAAACTCATTTTTTCTCCGCTTTCGTCCAATAAAATTACTAATATTCTTCAATTCACGATTTTGTCGCGCTATGGTTTGCATATAGGTTGTTGGAAAGACTATCTCCCCGGACATCTTTACCGTAATAGCATCCAAAGCTCCTCTAAGTTGTCCCAGTAGCCCTGCACCCGCCCGAATTTCTTCGCGATTTGTCACGCCGATTTCCCGACCGGTATACCACTTGCGCAAAGTGTAGTTTTTGCCAAAAGAATCCTCTCCCATTTCTACACCTTCAGCTGTCAAAACCGGTGTATCTACCGCAAATCCTCTTTCCTCTAATTCGCTAAGCGCCCTCCTCAATACGTTGATTCGCTTTGCGCTTCCACTATATTCTTTTAAGAAAAAATCTCCTTCCTCGCATTGGCACCAGATACCGCCACGCACCCTACTCATTTTCATTACCGTATACGGATACTGTTCCAAGCACTCTAATTCCCGATTATACAAAAATGGCCCTCCCCACAATAGATTATTTTCTATTGTATGAAAGACCATTTACAATTATTCTATCCACTGTTTTACCATTTCCACAAGCCTTGTCTTTTCATTAAGCTCTGGTGTTTTCAAAACTTCATTTAATAATCTGTTAAGGATCTCGCCTACTTTTCGCCCCTGCTTTACTCCAAGATCCATCACTTCTGCTCCGGAAATAGCTAATCCTTTCACGGTAACGCAATCACCACGTTGCATAATTCTACTCGCCAACAATCTTTGTTCGCCAAAAGATTTCCCGCTATTTACTTCCCGCATCATCAGAAAACGACCAAGCATCGCCTCTCCGTAACGGGAAAGGAACTGTCGAATGGCTAACTCTTCGGCAGGAAGTTCCTCTTGTGCCAGCGAAACCAATGTCTTCACAATTTCAATGGTTTCACGGTCAGTTTTTAGCCGCCGCAAAAGCTTGCCAGTGGCGTCCTTCTTCTCTTCCTGTGGCACATCCAGACAAGCATCAAATAAAAGTGCTAATCGCACATACAATTCCTTCGGTGAGTTCTTCAGTTGGGCAAGCAGCCGCTCTCGCACTTCCTCCTGTGCCATGCGTCCCGCAAGCTCCGGCAAAATCACCTCAAACACCTTCGTATCCACCGTAATAAATAGATATTCCGGATAATCTGTCTCCATCAACTTACGAAATTCCGTATATATACGCTCCACACTCACCATAGAAAGCCGCTGTGCCAATGTCCGCATAGCTTTCCTGGTTTTCTCCTCTATTGAAAAACCAAGCTGAGCTCCGAACCGGGCAGCGCGTAAAATGCGAAGGGCATCTTCGGTAAAGCGCTCTCGTGCATCGCCAACGCAGCAGATTCGCTTCTTTTCCAAATCTCCTATACCATCAAACAGATCCACCAACCCGGTATCCGGATGGTATGCCATAGCGTTAATGGTAAAATCACGTCGACGCAAATCTTCTCGCAAACTGGCTGTAAAGGATACTTCCTTCGGGTGACGTCCATCCTCATATTCGCCATCCACCCGATAAGTTGTAACCTCAAAGCCTTCCTTATCTATCAGCACCGTTACCGTTCCATGCTGAATGCCTGTATCCACCGTTCGCTTAAAAATACGTTTTACTTCTTCCGGTGTCGCTTGGGTAGTAATATCCCAATCTCCCGGCGTCCGTAAAAGTAGGCTATCACGAACGCAGCCGCCTACAGCAAATGCTTCGTAGCCGGCTTCGTTCAAACTCTTTATAATTGTTGTTACCGCGTATGGTAATTCCATCATCATTAATATGCTCTACCCCAGTACACAAGTTTCTTAGCCTTCTTACCACAGCATACGCAGGTATCCGTTAATTCTTCCTGCTCGAATGGCATACAACGGCTTGTAGCACCGGTGTCCTCCTTAATCTGGTTCTCGCACGCTTCATCGCCACACCACATAGCGCGAACAAATCCGCTCTTCTCATTCATGATGCGCTTAAATTCATCATAATCTTTTGCATCATAGACATGAGCATCACGATGTTTCTTAGCACGCTCGAACATGTCTTTCTGCATGGTATCTAAGATTTCGGTCATCTTCTCTTCAATTTCATCCAAAGAAACGGTCACCTTCTCGCCATTGTCACGACGAACAACAACACACTGATTTGCCTCAATATCCTTTGGTCCAATCTCAATACGTGTTGGAATTCCACGCATTTCCTGTTCAGAGAACTTCCATCCCGGGCTCTTATCTGAGAAATCTGCTTTCACAGAAAACTTCTTCGCCAGACGCGCACGAATCTCTTCTACCTTATTTGCAACAGTTTCTTCCTGCTGACGAATCGGTACAATCATAATCTGTGTCGGTGCAATTCTTGGTGGTAATACCAAACCATTGTCATCGCCATGTACCATAATGATTGCTCCAATCATACGGGTCGTCATTCCCCAGGAAGTCTGATGTACATACTGTAACTTATTCTCTTTATCCGTATACTGAATGCCAAATGCTCTTGCAAATCCATCACCAAAATTATGGCTGGTTCCGGACTGCAGTGCCTTTCCATCATGCATCAATGCCTCAATGGTATAGGTTGCCTCTGCACCGGCGAATTTTTCTTTATCTGTCTTTCTTCCACGTACTACCGGAATTGCAAGCACTTCTTCAACAAAATCCGCATATACATGAAGCATCTGCTCGGTACGTGCTTCAGCTTCCTCAGCCGTTGCATGAGCAGTATGTCCTTCCTGCCATAAAAATTCACGACTTCTCAAGAAAGGTCGGGTTGTCTTCTCCCAACGTACCACAGAACACCACTGGTTATAAACCTTAGGTAAATCACGGTATGACTGGATTTCGTTTGCATAGAAATCGCAGAATAACGTTTCTGAAGTTGGTCTTACGCACATACGCTCCTGTAAGGGCTCTAGTCCACCGTGGGTAACCCACGCAACTTCCGGTGCAAAGCCTTCTACATGGTCTTTCTCTTTCTCCAAAAGACTTTCCGGAATAAACATTGGCATATATACATTCTCCACGCCTGTTTCTTTAAAACGACGGTCCAACTCTCTTTGGATGTTTTCCCAGATAGCATAGCCTGCGGGCTTAATTACCATACACCCCTTTACGCTAGTATAGTCTGTTAAGCCTGCCTTTAGTACAACGTCTGTGTACCACTGAGCAAAATCTTCATCCATGGAAGTAATGGCCTGTACCATCTTCTTATCCTTAGCCATCTTATATCCCCTTTCCTATTCTTATTATTTATTTGATGGAATTCACTTTACGAATCCTATCTTACACTTGTTAGGCTCTGTTCTCCAACGTCCTTGCAAACATCCGATTCTTCATATATATGCAGGCTCTTCCGCCTTCTTTCGCCTGATACAGGCTTCTGTCTGCTTCGGAACGAAGTTCCCAGAATTCTTTCTTAAGTCCACCCAAATCCCAATGACACACGCCCATACTTACGCTAACCACCGGAAGGAAATTATCTTTAGAATGCGGAATAGCAAGTGCCTCTATTTCCCGTTTGCAGTTCATAGCCCATTGCTTAGCATCACTTTCATTAATGCCGGACAAAAATACCAAAAACTCCTCGCCTCCCACACGGGCAGCGAAATCCGACGAACGGCGGGTACACTGTTTAATTGCACCGGCAACCATCTGAATACAGTTATCGCCGGCTCCATGTCCAAAGGTGTCATTGTATCGTTTAAAATTGTCTATATCAATCATAATTACCGCAACCTCAAGTCCCTGACGATTGCAAAACGGCCACACCGAACTGATTCGGTGCTCAAAACCACGCCTGTTGAGCAGCCCGGTCATCTGATCCGTCTCTGCCTGCCGTTTCGCATAGGATAGCTTATCGCTTTCCCTTATCCGGCGGGCATAATTCCAATAATTCTGATGCGCCACTACATTTCCAAACGCAATAATCACGCAGGCGTAGAGCGCCCTTTCCATGTCAATATTTCCTATAAAAAGATGCGCCATCAACACACCCAATTCCAACACTTCGCAACAAATCTGCTCCGGTGTAGGCATAATTGGAATCAAGCACACCCCTGCTATGAATATCAGCATTTGCACCATAATACACACCCTATTAGTGGATACAAATGTGGTTGTACACAAAATAATAGTCTCAACAACCCAATACGCTCGAATGACATGAATATACCATTGTTCTTTCTTCTGTCTTATCAGCAGGTCACTGATTACAAAAAAGCCTATCTCAACAACATCGATAATCACCAGTACTCCCCACCCTACAAACGCAGTTACGTGAGCACCGCCTGCCAAAATAAACTGTAGCCACAAAGAAGTCATCAATAAAACAGAAAGAGCGGATGCCAGAAGCATCCGTCGCATGTTATCGCTTTCCAGACGTCCTACAAGATTCGTATTATGACGCATGGAGTTACGTTCCATCTTCTTCATTTGTCCTTACCCCAAATCGCTACGCTTCCTACCTATCATATCTATTTCAATTCACTATTCTATCACACACACTGCCTAATAACAAGCATTTCCTTCTACGAAATCACTTTCTGGCACTGCCAATAATCATCCGTCTGGCGTATATCTTCTCCCACCTTCACAATGGGATGTGCCAAATCGTTTGGTGGCACAAAGAATACCTCACCGACCGAACCATCCGTCATGCGCACCTTTCTCCCACGCAAATAGCGGGACATATAGTGTATAAATACCGTGAGTATCTTCTCATCCAGCCCCTGATTAATGCCTTCACGTAATCCGGCCAAAACATCAAACGGAACCCTTGCTGACTTGTAAACGCGCTCATCTACCAATGCATCGTATACGTCTGTAACCGCTGTAATTCTTGCAAACAACGGGATATCATCCATTAACGCATCCGGATAACCACTTCCATCACTACGCTCATGGTGATACAGCACTGCCTCTTTAATCGTGTCATTTACATCGTCCCCTAAAAGCTCATAAGAATATACGGCATGACGTTTCATTATCTCAAATTCTTCTTTTGTCAGACGCCGTGGTGCATTCAAAATTGCATCCGGGATCATGGTCTTGCCAACGTCATGTAATGTGCCGGCAATAATCAGCTCATACACATCCTTCGGTTCCATCCCAAGGCTCTCCGCCACTATTCCGTTTAAAAGACCCACATTCAAACTGTGTCTCTGTAATTGTTCATCCATTGGCCGCGGTGTATCTATACAGTTCAAAAGCACCGTCATATTTTGCTCGTGAATGGTTCGAACCACATTTCTTGCCACATCACCGGCCATTTCCATAGACACTTTCTGCGACTCATGGGCATGAGCCAACAAGCGATCCACCTGATTACGAAGACGGGTATAGCCGCTGTTGCGTTCCAAAAGTTCCTGATCATCCTCCGGGTTCACCACACGACTTTCCATCACTTTCTTATAAACCTTATCGCCGGACATAACATACCGTTCTTTTCCTCCGAAAGAAATGATGTGCTCTAACCTTTTCCACGTTATCTCTTCTCCTGCCGGAATCAACAAAGCCTCGCCGGTACGATCGTAAAGATCTTCTTCCAGAACCAATCCTTCCCAAAGATAATCTACCGGAAATTCATATAATATTTTCCTGTTATCATGCTGTGATTTCTTCATAATATTCTCACTTCACACATCTTCCAAATACGTTACACCTCTATCCCTTTGCAACCATATTCCTCTGTCCAAATTCCACCGTTTTGTTTACGAACGATTTCATACTGTTTACGCATCTCACGTCCCTTTAAATCCAGCAAAAGCTGAATCTGATCACCAATCTCAAAACTACCTGCAAATGTTCGAATCAGCACCCCATTGGCACTGATATTCTTCGTCATTACCCAGATTGGTTTCCGCAATATAACTTTACAATGTTTATATAATATCGCTTCTACAACACCATCGGTATCTACCGGATAGCGCACATTTAATCGATTCTCTCTCTCCTGACCTTTCCCTAGTGCTACTTCGATGGAGTTTGCTAATACTTGACCTCGAATAACACCATAAAATTCATATAAACTGTCCCGTCCAAATATCAATACTGTAACTGCCTTGGTCTCAAGTTCCAACACACTGTTTGCCGGAATCTTAATCACATTACGCGCAGAGTCAATCTCTGTAATGCGGGTTTCCGTCACCAACTGTCCACTCTCTGCATCGCGCAACACAACCTTACAACTTTCCATTTGCTTAACTACCATATCGCTCCCCCTTGATAATCCTTGTCCATTCTAACATTCCCATTATAGCACAAGAATCTTTGTTTAAAAAGTAAAATCTTCAAACGCCTTCCCTTTCGGTATCACAGAAAAAGTCATCCTTTCCTTCGTCACCGGGTGAAGAAATTCCGCATAACAAGAGCACAATCCCAATGGCAGATATTCACCTGTGGACGTTCCATACTTTCGGTCTCCCACAATCGGCAATCCGGCGTGGGATAACTGTACACGAATCTGATGATGCCGTCCTGTTCCCAATCGCACCCGCACAAGACTTTTTCCATTTGTCTCCGCCACTTTGTGATAGACAAGATTGCTTAGTTTTGCGTCCTTTTCCCCTTTTTGCCCAACGCGACTAACATTATTTCTGCCGTCACGAATCAGGTAATCCGTAAGTTCCGCTTCTTCTTCTGCTGAACCTGTCACCACTGCAAAATATTCTTTCACCACCTTACGATCCCGTACCTGTTCACTCAAAAATGCGGTAGCTTCTTTGGTTTTACCAAGTACGAGCAACCCCTCTACCGGCTGATCGAGACGTTGTACAAGGCCCACATAAGTGTCTTCGCCTTTGTTTTTGCGATAATTAGCCGCCAAAGAAACCATGTCAGCCTGCCCGATTCGCGCACTCTGTGTCGGTATTCCCGCCTCCTTGTGACATACCAAAATCGCTGCGTCCTCATATACAATTGTAATCACGTTTCCTATCCTCCTACATAAACGAAACCCATACCCCAAAACGGGGTACGGGCCTTTGTCCTTCATTCTCTTACTTCAAATCTGCCTTTAGCTCATCCACACGATCCAATTTCTCCCATGGAAGGTCTAAATCCAGTCTTCCGAAGTGACCGTATGCTGCAGTCTGTTTATATATCGGTCTGCGAAGGTCAAGCATTTTAATAATGCCTGCCGGGCGAAGATCAAAATGTTTACGAATCAATTTTACAATTTCATCGTCCTCAATGATACCGGTTCCATACGTATCTACACGCACAGACGTTGGTTCAGCTACACCAATTGCATAAGAAAGCTGGATTTCACACTGTTTTGCAATGCCCGCTGCTACGATATTCTTAGCAACATATCGTGCTGCATAAGCGGCGCTTCGGTCTACCTTCGTACAGTCTTTTCCGGAAAAAGCACCACCACCGTGTCTTGCAAAACCACCGTAGGTATCTACGATAATCTTTCTTCCGGTAAGTCCACTATCACCCTGTGGTCCACCAATAACAAAACGTCCTGTTGGATTAATATAAAAACGCGTTTTTTCGTCAATTAACTCTTTTGGCAATACTTCGTCAAAAACGTATTTCTTAATATCCTTGTGAATCTGCTCCTGTGTAACCTCTGGTGTATGCTGTGTTGATAATACAACTGCCTCTAAACGGAACGGCTTACCATCCTCATCGTATTCCACACTGACCTGGCTCTTTCCATCCGGTCTTAAATAGTCTAAGGTTCCATCTTTACGAACCTTCGTTAACTGTCTGGTTAATTTGTGTGCAAGGGCGATAGAATATGGCATATATTCTTCGGTCTCATCCGTTGCGTAACCGAACATCATACCCTGATCACCGGCACCGATTGCATCAATCTGCTCATCTGTCATGGTATTCTCTTTTGCCTCTAGTGCCTTGTCCACACCCATCGCAATATCACTCGACTGTTCATCAAGTGCTACCAACACGCCACAGGAATTGCCGTCAAATCCTGCATGTGCATTATCATATCCAATTTCACAGATGGTATCACGTACAATCTTCTGAATATCCACATATGCCTGTGTTGTAATTTCTCCCATAACCATAACCAAACCGGTGGTACAGCATGTTTCGCACGCAACACGACTGTTCGGGTCCTTTTCTAAAAGCGCATCCAAAATCGCATCGGAAATCTGATCACATACTTTATCCGGATGTCCCTCGGTAACAGACTCTGATGTAAATAATTTCTTCTCCATAAATACTCCTTTCCTTCTCTTATCCGGTAAAAAAAAATCCACTTAAATAATAAGCGGACTTGATTTCTTCTTAACCTCATCCTCTTATTGTTCGATTACTCGCTCAGGGAGGCACCTTCCTAAAAGGGGTTGCCGTGACTTCATAGATCCTATGTATCTCCATCACTCTGAATAAGAGAACTCTATTTAATTATAATGTACTACCACTATGATACTAGGTTTGGCTACTGCTTGTCAATGCCTGACACAAATTATTCTCAGATTCTGTATTTTCTAGCGTTTTCTACAAATATCGCACGCATTTCCACGTTTCTTTGTTGACTTTTTCAGATTCTTCTCCTATACTGAAAATAGGCTGTATTTTGGGTAATTGCCCAAATACGCAGATTTTTTGGGAGGATTAAAATGAGCATTATAGAAACAAAGAACCTTCTACCGGGAATGATTACCGCAGCACCGGTTCTCACCAAAACCGGTCAACATATTATGGACGCAAATATTTGTTTAGATAAGAAGCTGATTGCGCGCTTGGATTTCTATTCTATCCCTAGCGTAGAAATTGTAGATGAACCGGTTTCCCCTTCAGAGGAACCGATACCGGAAGAACCGGCTCCGGCCAAGGAAGCTCCTATCGACCGCTCCGTTTTTGCTGCTGCCGGTCGCGCCTCTAATCTTCAAAAGATTCAACGAAGTGATCGTTTCCGTGACTTTCAGGTATCTTATACCAAGAGTGTGTTTGAGTTAAGTGCTGCACTAGACGGTATGGTGAACTCAACTTTTCCAACTTCAAAAGAGTTGTTATCTACATGCATGCAGGTCTTAAATGAGCACCGCATGACCACCATCGAACTTTTTGACATGCTACACAATATGCGTCAGAACGATGATTCCGTGTACGCCCACAGCCTGAATGTTGCGTTCATTGCCCGCATCCTTGGTAAATGGATGAAACTTAGTGCAGAAGAAATAGAAGATTTAACCTTAGCAGGTTTAATACATGATGTGGGTAAATTACTTGTTCCAAAGGAAATCCTGAACAAGCCTGAGAA
The DNA here is from genome assembly GCA_015057205.1 of Lachnospiraceae bacterium. Taxonomy (GTDB): domain Bacteria; phylum Bacillota; class Clostridia; order Lachnospirales; family Lachnospiraceae; genus XBB1006. Next base: position 20,232 of record SVEW01000023.1, read on the forward strand.
ATTAACGGATGAAGAATTCCAAATTGTCCGGATGCATCCACAATACGGTTTCGACCTGGTCAAGAATCAAAATTACCCTAAGCGGGTTGTCACTGCGATTCTAAACCACCACGAGCGTTGCGACGGAAGTGGTTATCCAAATCATTTATCCGGCAATGCCGTAGATGATTTTTCACTGATTATCGCAGCAGCTGATGTTTACGATGCCATGACGGCAGCCAGAAGCTACCGTGCACCATTAAGCCCCTTTGCG